>NZ_PNCP01000288.1:0-295 GCF_005886115.1 Pseudoalteromonas sp. S4492 | reverse complement strand
CTGGCATTGGGAAGCTTGCTCTTCCTGATGGCAGGTTGTGCAACACACAATGCAGTATCCCCCCCGGAAGCCCCGTTGCCCGCTTCCTTTTCTCAGTCAGGCTCAGAAACCCAGCCCAGCTTCTGGTGGCAAAGTTTCAAAGACCCTCAACTGAACACCCTGATTGAAAAGGCTCTCAATGACAATTTCAGTCTGAAAGCTGCAACAGACCGGCTTCATCAGGCCGAAGCAGTAGCCAAACAATCTGGAGCAGCGACGGTTCCCAGTCTTAATGCCACCTTTGATGGCAGTCATA
>NZ_PNCP01000287.1:0-323 GCF_005886115.1 Pseudoalteromonas sp. S4492 | reverse complement strand
GGAAGAATCAAGGCCATTAGTTGATGAGTTCTTCCACTGGTGCCATCAGGAACGGCAAAGGCCTGAGCTGACCAAAACGAACCCGTTAAGCAAGGCGCTGGCCTATGCAGAAAATCACCAGTCATCGTTAATGGTGTTTCTGGATGATCCCGATGTTCAGATGGACACCAATCATCTCGAACGATTACTCCGATGCATCCCGATGGGAAGAAAGAACTGGATGTTCTGCTTGACAGAAACCGGTGCGGAACATGTTGCGATCATCCAGAGTTTATTGGTCAGTTGCCGTCTGCAAGAGGTTGATCCCTATAAATATCTGGTTG
>NZ_PNCP01000286.1:0-385 GCF_005886115.1 Pseudoalteromonas sp. S4492 | reverse complement strand
CACTCGCGAGCCTTATCGTCGACATCAATTTGAACTTTTTTCTCATCCAGCTGTGCCTGAAGCTCTGTAAGGAACTTATCAACCACATGCTTGATGGTATCTTCATTCAATGACTCGAAGGGTATAATGGAATCAAGTCGGTTTCTGAATTCCGGAGTAAAGGTTTTCTTGATAGCTTCCATACCATCTGTCGTATGATCCTGCTCAGTGAAACCAATTGAGCTGCGAGTCATGGTTTCGGCACCCGCATTCGTAGTCATGACCAGAATGACATTTCGGAAATCGGCTTTACGTCCATTGTTGTCAGTCAAAGTACCATGATCCATTACCTGCAGCAGCAGGTTGAACACATCCGGGTGGCCTTTTTCAATCTCATCCAACAACA
>NZ_PNCP01000285.1:0-269 GCF_005886115.1 Pseudoalteromonas sp. S4492 | reverse complement strand
CCAACTGTTTGCAGTGACTTCCTGATAGTGTTTGGGATTTTTAATCAGAGTTAATGTCCCTACACCCACTATGCCTAGAGCCAATCCCGTCAGAAGCAGTTTTTTCATACATCTATCTCTTTATCGAGTCTTGTTGAAACAACGATGAGCGAAGAAAGTTATTTCGGCTTATCGTCCCCAGCGACGAATGGCTGGCGGGGTAAAATCCGCTTTACTGGAGGCCAGATTGAAACGAACGGGCACACTGAAACGGTTGGTTAAGCCTGATG
>NZ_PNCP01000284.1:0-399 GCF_005886115.1 Pseudoalteromonas sp. S4492 | reverse complement strand
TTCTGAACCTGATCAGTGGTTTGAACTGTACCAATATTATTGAACAGGAAGTTTCCGGTTTGAGCTGAGTTCTGCCCCTTGAGCAACCAGCTGGTACCGTTATGACCGTCCGTGACAATATCGGTGTCACTGCTGTGACCGGTGTACGACGTACTGCCACTGAACTGGATGTTCGCGACGGTGAAGGCATTGTCTGCCAGGGCCACCGTCTGCTGACCGCCGGTGCCATTACTGACCGCCCCACCGTTGGTGTTCAGGGCACTGATGCCGATGAACTTCAAGCCACCGTCACTGGCCTCATTATTCCCCGTCACCGACCAGCCGACATTGGCACGACCCGCCACCTGGGACGCGGTATTGATCTCTTCTACCTGGCTGACGGTATAGGTGCCATTACCT
>NZ_PNCP01000283.1:0-239 GCF_005886115.1 Pseudoalteromonas sp. S4492 | reverse complement strand
AATTAGGTCAGTGCCTTCTTGTGTATAGGAGGCTTCAAATATACCGCCACAGATACCTTCCTGCCGCCAAGTGTGGCCAGGGGGCAGTGCACCGTCAGCCGCAAGACATGCTAATTTCGCACTTGTCCCAGTACCGCATGGTGAGCGGTCGTAGGCTTTTCCCGGGCACAGTACAAAATTTCGGCTATCGGCATTATTTCCTTTTGCAAATAGCTCGATGTGATCAATGTCACCGCCAC
>NZ_PNCP01000282.1:0-341 GCF_005886115.1 Pseudoalteromonas sp. S4492 | reverse complement strand
CCCCCCCCCCCCCCCCCCCCACCCCCCCCCCCCACCCCCCCCCCCCCCCCCCCCCCCCCCCCCCCCCACCCCCCCCCCCACCCCCCCCCCCCCCCCCAACCCCCCCCCCCCCCCCACCCCCCACCACAACCCCCCCACACCCACCCCCACACCCCCCCCCCACCCCCCGCACCACCCACCCCCGCCCCCACCCACACCGCCGCGCCCCCCGCGCCCCCGCCCCGGCCCCCCCCCCTTGGCGGTTTTTGCTCTTTGGCCGGGCTCTTCCCCCCGCCCGCTGGCCCCTTTCTTTGTTTTCTCTCAACGCAACCCCCCCCCCCCCCAACCCCCACCCCCCCCCC
>NZ_PNCP01000281.1:0-363 GCF_005886115.1 Pseudoalteromonas sp. S4492 | reverse complement strand
TGTCTTTCAGGCGAGCCTCAATCCGGGTCAGCATACTGGTGAACTGGGAGAAAATGAGAATTTTACGGCCTTCCTCAACAATGGGTTTGACTAAGGTCATCAGCAGGTCCAGTTTGGCGGATTCCTGAATGTCCTGGGCTTGATCCAGCTTGACCAATGCAGGGTCGCAACAGGCCTGTCGCATTTTCAGCAACGCATCCAAAATCACAATTTGTGAGCGGGCCAGCCCTTTCTTTTCTATTTCGGCCTTCACCCGGGCTTCCATGCTGGCCCGGATGGTTTCATAAAGGGCTCTCTGTCGACCTTCCAGTTCTGTGGTGCGGATAATTTCGGTTTTCGGGGGGAGTTCTTTGGCGACCAGAT
>NZ_PNCP01000280.1:0-353 GCF_005886115.1 Pseudoalteromonas sp. S4492 | reverse complement strand
TGGTCATCAGTCGTGCCGAGTTTGTTGAATACATGAGCTGGGTTGCCGACAATCTGAACTCATTGCAGTTTGATTCAGAAATCAGAGAAGTCAGCTTTGAGGACAATTGTTTCATACTGCACTCTGACAAGCAGAAGATAAAAGCACGTAATCTTTGTCTGGGAACAGGTAAAGCACCCTACGTTCCTGACTGTGCAAAACCATTAATGGGACAGCACTGTTTTCATGCCAGTGAGCTGATGACCCGTCAGCCTGATCTTCGAAATAGAAAGGTTGCAGTCATTGGTGGGGGTCAGACAGGTGCGGAGGTCTTTTTAAACTGTCTGCGTGACAAATGGGGTAAGGCAGACCAG
>NZ_PNCP01000279.1:0-204 GCF_005886115.1 Pseudoalteromonas sp. S4492 | reverse complement strand
TATGGTGGAAAGTCAGCTCTCAACAACAGGCCTTACAGCTATTCAGTCGGGAGTTGTTGGTGGAGGCTCTCTTCTTTTATTAATGATTACAGGGCAAACTATTGAACTGCCATCATCTTCTGAGTTTTGGATGATTACTCTTTACTTGGTATTATTTTGTACCATATTTGCATTTTTTGCTCAGAATTTCGCGGTTAGAAAAAC
>NZ_PNCP01000028.1:0-70836 GCF_005886115.1 Pseudoalteromonas sp. S4492 | reverse complement strand
GTCACTGCACTTGCGGTGACTAACCAAATTGTTGTCGAAAAGCCTGGCTTGTGTGTTCGCCGGGCTTTTTTATGCCCGTTATAAAATAACTTGCCAATACGCTACATCAATCCACTGACCGAACTTTTTACCAACTTGCTTAAAATGCGCGACTTTTTGCATATTATGCTTCTCATGCAAGGCGATACTTGCTTCATTAGGTAATGCAATGCCTGCCATAACAGCATGTACATTTTGCATTTTTAACTGAGTAAACAGAGCGGCGTAAAGTTGGCTGCCAATCCCCTTTGTATGACTATCAGCATCTAAATAAACCGAGATTTCCACTGAGTGTTGGTAAGCTTTTCGTGCTTTCCAAGGTGTTGCATAACAATATCCAATGACATTACCTTCAGCTTCAGCAATCAACCAAGGTAAGTCAGCATCAAGATTAGCCTGTATTCGCTTGGCTATTTCAGTACCTGTGATTGCCTCAACTTCAAATGTCACCGTACTATTAACAACATAGTGATTGTAAATTGCAGCAATGGCATCACTATCTTCAATCCTTACATTTCTGATCATGATTGAAAATTCCTTACTCAACATTAATTAATTGGTTAATTAATAACAGAAAAGTAAGTTTGGAAATACATATACGCAAAAATAAAAACGCCACTAGATGTGGCGTTTGGGTAGTTTCGACAACAATAAGAAATTGCTTTTAAAAGAAGCCCAGTGGATTCTCACTGTAACTTACTAATAGGTTTTTAGTTTGTTGGTAATGATCAAGGGCGAGTTTATGTGTTTCGCGACCTATGCCTGACTTTTTATAGCCGCCAAACGCAGCATGCGCAGGGTACATGTGATAGCAGTTGGTCCAAACACGACCCGCTTCAATCTTACGACCAAAGTGATATGCACGGTTCATATTTCGACTCCACACACCTGCCCCTAAGCCAAACTCTGAACTATTAGCAAGGGCTAACGCTTCGTCTTCATCTTTAAAAGTCGACATTGAAATAACCGGGCCAAAAATCTCTTCTTGGAACACACGCATGTCGTTAGTGCCTTTTAATAGCGTTGGTTGAATGTAGTAACCGCCATTAAACTCATCAGACAGTTGCTCGACTTCGCCGCCCGCAAGCACTTCGGCTCCTTCTTGTTTACCAATTTCGATGTAGCTTAGGATCTTATCAAACTGAGCTTGTGATGCTTGAGCACCCACCATGGTTTCGGTATCAAGTGGATTACCCCGTTTAATTTGTAGAGTTCGGGCAAGAACACGTTCAATAAATTGCTCGTAAATATCTTCCTGAATAAATAAACGCGATGGGCACGTACACACTTCACCTTGGTTAAAGTACGCAAGTACAGCCCCTTCAATCGCCTTACTCAAAAACTCATCGTCTTTTTCCATTACATCGTTAAAGAAGATATTTGGCGATTTACCACCTAGCTCAACCGTCGAAGGAATAATATTATCAGCAGCGCATTTTAAGATATGTGAACCCACTGGCGTTGAACCTGTAAAGGCAATCTTCGCAATTCGAGTACTGGTTGCCAGCGCTTCGCCCGCTTCTTTACCATAGCCATTTACCACATTTAGAACACCTGCAGGCAACAAGTCACCAATCACTTCAAGCAGTACTAATATAGATGCAGGGGTTTGTTCAGCTGGTTTTAAAACAATACAGTTACCCGCAGCAAGGGCTGGTGCAAGTTTCCACGCAGCCATCAACAATGGAAAGTTCCAAGGAATAATTTGCCCTACTACACCTAGTGGCTCATGAAAATGATAGGCCACCGTGGTTTCGTCTATCTCACCGATTGAGCCTTCTTGCGCGCGCACACAACCTGCGAAATAGCGAAAGTGATCAGCCGCGAGTGGCACATCTGCCGCAAGTGTTTCACGAATTGCTTTACCGTTATCCCAGGTTTCGGCCACAGCCAGCATTTCTAGGTTTTGTTCAATGCGATCAGCAATTTTTAATAAAATATTGCTACGCTCTGTGACTGACGTAGTTCCCCATGCCGCTTTTGCATCGTGGGCTTTATCAAGTGCCAGTTCGATATCTTCTTTTGATGAACGAGGAACTTTACAAAACACTTTACCGTTTACTGGGCTGATGTTTTCAAAGTACTCTCCCTTTACAGGGGCAACCCATTGGCCACCAATATAATTCTCATACTGCGCTTTAAAGTTAACTTTTGCGCCTTCACTACCTGGATTTGCATAAATCATAATGTGTTCTCTCTTCAAATTGTTGTGTTTTATTTAGCATTGACTAAATTATGCGGTAGGTTATTGTTTAATGAACCGCTAACAGTTGAAGTTAGCTCAGTTACTGAAAACACACTTGATTCCCAGTCCAGACTTTTTGACTATTTGTCCAGAATTTAGGACGACAGCGAGGCAACAATGAACACATCAGTTAGCAATAGAAGTTTAGATAAAAAACGACAACGTATTGATGTGCTTATTGAAAATAAAGTCAGTTTTGCGGGCGAACATGCTGAATTAAGTATTTACGACACCTATTTAGATGCCCAAAAAGTGGCGTTACATTCCACTGAATTATTATTTTGCGGCATGATCAGCGGTAAAAAAATCATGCATGTCGCCGACAGTGATTATCATGAAGAGTTTTTACCAAACCAGTCATTTGTACTTGCCCCAGAGCAAGGGGTGCTAATCGATTTTCCCAATGCATCTCTTAATCAACCAACAACCTGTTTAGCGATTGAAATCAGTACCGACAAAATAAGCCAAGTAGTTGATGCTCTTAATTTTAACCAGAAAATTACCCAAGATGACTTTTTTCAATATCAAGCCAAGTTAGTGCACGCACAGCATAACCTGCAAACTCAACAACTGCTTGAGCGGATGATCTCCCTGTTTAGCGAAAATGAGCAACACCGTGATTACTTAATTGATTTATCACTTAATGAACTCATAACCCGCCTGTTACAGCAGCAAAGCCGAGATTTAATGATTGCAAGTTGTAAGCAAGGCAAGCTCACAACCCCATTAAGCCATGTAATTAGTTATATAGAACAGCATCTTGCAGAGAATATTGATATTGATGTGTTATGCAAGATAGCCTGTATGAGCCGCAGTAAATTTTATCAGCAATTTAAGCTGGCATTTGGTGTTACGCCCGCTCTTTGGCAACAGCAATTACGCTTACAAAAAGCGTATAAACTGCTCGAAAAAGGCGAGGCAATTAGCCAAGTTTGTTACCAATTAGGCTTTAATAACCCAAGCCATTTTAGCCGTGTATTTAAACAAGCCTTTGGCGCAACCCCAAAGAGTATCGCTAATCATTAAGTTCTGGATTGCGATGAGAATAAACGCGATAGGTTAAGGCTAGTAGAATACAAATAGCACTTGGCACATAAAGCGCCGCAAAGGTCATTTTTGCAAATAACCACGCCCCTGCTAAGCCACCAAATATAAAGCCAATAATGATTAGGCCGAACAGTTTAGCCTTACGTTTATCAAGCGCCTCGCCACGTAAAACCCGACCAAACATAATACCTAAATCAGTAAAAATACCCGTTACATGGGTTGTACGCACAATTGCACCACTGTAAGTTGTTGCCAAGGCGTTTTGTAATCCACATGCCGCAGACGCTAAAAAGTGCCCGTAGCCAGAGCCATTAAACAATAGCCAAAGTGCGCCCAGTAAAAGCCCTGCTTCAATGAATAATGCAGTGTCGTAATGACGACCTAGTTTAAGTGCTGAACTATGTAGCAAAAAACCAGCAATACCAGACCCAACTAAAAATGACAGTAATACGCCTAATAAATGCAAAGCATCAAGGCTATTACCATGTATAAGATCTGCGCCAAGCAAGGTGGCAGTTCCCGATAAATGCGATACCGCTTGATGTTCAAAGCTAAGTAAACCAACTGCATTCACACACCCAGCCACCAGCGCCAAAATAAATGCGCCAATCTCAACCCATTTTGGTAACTTAGAAATCACTCGCTACTCGCCTTTTTCTCACACTCGTACTCATTCTTTTATGGTACGCCTATTTTTATGACTAAAAACACTTTTTTTCGACTCTTTATATGGTAATTTACAATTAAGTAAATCGATTAAGAACCTACAATGACAAAGCCAAAAAGTTGGACGCTGAAAAGTATTGCCCAAGAGTTAGGTGTTTCAAATGCCACCGTATCAAATGCGTTTAACCGCCCTGATCAATTATCGAAAGCACGCCGCGAAGAAATTTTGGCTGCCTGTAAAAAGCTCGGCTACTTTGGCCCTAACAAGGCGGCGCAATCATTACGCCGAGGCACCTTTAATATTGTTGCTCTAGTATTGCCAGACAGCGTTGAATATATGGTATCAGATCCGGTTGCTAGCAGTTTTATGCGCGGTGTATCAGCAGTACTCGAAAAAAATGGTATTAACCTTTTATTATTTTCTGGTAACAGCGATAACCTTAATAGCGTGGTCGATTTTGTTGATGGCTTTATTTGTTATGGTCGCCCTCGTAACAAGCAACTTGTGGAACAATTAAAACAGGTCGCAAAACATGTGGTAACGGTTGATTTTAATATCGGTCGCGATGCCTCAGTAAACGTAAACAACCAACAAGCCAGCTTTGATATTGCCAAACATGCACTGCACAAAAGTGATGATCGGGTTGCTATTTTAGGCCTGCGTTTACTTGATAACGACGTATTATGCCGAGTATACGAACATCATGAGTTTGAAGCAGGTCAGTCGATTGCTCATCAACGACTGCGCGGTTATCACCAAGCAATCAGCGATGCTGGCATCACCCTAGGTGATGATAGGACATGGAATATTCCTGAAAGCAGCGAGCGCTTTGCAAGCATTGCCGCCAAAGAAGCACTTAGCAGCACACCAAGACCAAACGTGTTGTTGTGCATGAGTGATTTAATCGCCCTTGCCGCCATGCGCGAAGCATTAAAAATGGGCTTATCTATTCCTGAAGATGTCAGGATTGTTGGCTTTGATGGCATCGATGAAGGCCAACGATTTGTGCCAAAACTCACCACTGTCCATCAAAATAGTGAAGAAAAAGGCCGCATTGCTGCGACCTTGTTTCTATCGAAAGAGCAGCAAACAGCCGAAATCGACTATCAACTGCAATTGGGTCAAAGTAGTTAAGCTAAAAAGTCAGCCAAATCAACAATGCGTTGTTCGCCTTCACGGTGATCAACAATGATCACTTCACGGCTAGCAAAATCAACTTTTAACTCGATTGAGCTGGTATCATCATGCCAGCTTAAACGACACACACTGCCTTCACCTTTTGCAATAAACTCACCGTTAAATGCTGGGTGCTCATTACGTAATTGAATCAGCTTGATCAAACCTTTCACCACAGGTTTAGCAAGTGCAGCATCAATGTCTTGCGCATTTAAGTAAGGGCGATTGATATCACGACCGACATTGGTACGAGCCAGTAATTCCATATCGTTTTCACAAGCGAACAGGCCACCATAATAAACTTGTGGAATACCTGGCGCGAAGAACTGAATTGCACGCGCTAATAAATAATCGAAGTCATCTGCGCCTAAAGCATTGTAATATGTGCAGTTTACTTGATATAAATCGACATTACTTGCTGCTGCACCAGTTGCTAGGCGGCTTTGCCCTTCACTCTTTTCATGAATGGTTTCAACCAAGTTATCAATTTGCGCTGCGTTTAATAGACCCGGTTTATCACCCATTGGGCCTGCGTCAATGATGCCAATGCCATCATGGGTATCGAGAACCGTTAAACAGTTACGCGGCGAAATGGTTAGCCAATTCAGTAATGCTTGCGCATCATTGCTAAACAAACTGTGTAAAATGAGGGGTGGTAAAGCAAAGTCATAAACCATATTTACACGTTTTGCGACTTCAACCTGAGTTTGAAAATGGCTATGGATCTCAGCAATGGTTTCCATACCCGCTTCATTTGCTTGCGCCGAAAGCTTATTTAAATAGTCAAAGGTTTCATCCAACATAAAGCAATTTGTGCCAGCTTCTTTAATCGCATAAC
The DNA here is from genome assembly GCF_005886115.1 of Pseudoalteromonas sp. S4492. NCBI lineage: Bacteria > Pseudomonadati > Pseudomonadota > Gammaproteobacteria > Alteromonadales > Pseudoalteromonadaceae > Pseudoalteromonas > Pseudoalteromonas sp. S4492. The sequence goes on along the minus strand of NZ_PNCP01000028.1, from coordinate 64,824 downwards.
CCGCCGCATCTAAACGAATAATGTTGACATTATTATCAGCAAACTTGCCAAGCACCGTATTTAAATACTCGATACCCGCCGTTGATTTCACATTAATATCAATTTGGTTATCGGTAAATGTGGTCCAAAAATCATAGGTTTGGCCATCACCACAGGCAATAGGTGTAAAGCAGCTACCCGGACGCGGACGATAAATCGCTTGCTGCTCAGCCTCAGACATGCCATTTGGGAATACATCGTCTTTAGTTAAAAATAAATCCCAAAATTCAGATTGCTTGCCTTTCGCAAGTACATCTTTAAATTGGAAAGACTGTGCAGAAACATGGTTAACAATCAAGTCAGCCATTAAGTCATAGTTTGCACCTAGCACGTTAATGTCGTCCCAGCTACCAAGACGCGAGTCGACTTCACTATGATCAATAGGATCAAAGCCAGCATCACTGCCATCAATCGGATTATAAAATGGCAACAAATGTACACCTGCAAACACATTGTTAAGTGGGCCATTTAATAAATTACTTAATTCATCAATACCTTGACCAGTAATACGGTCTGCGTAGGTGATTAATTGCACTTTATTGTTGATCATAATTGTTAATACCAAGTTGAAACTTAATCGATTAAGATATATCTTTAACCACGACAGCAAATTATTCAAGCAGTTTTTATAGTTTTTATACACTAATATACATAGTAAAGGCGCAGACCTTTCGGTGGGGAAACAACAATGAGTAGAACACACGACCCTTTGCAAACCATTAGATGGCTGACATACATGATGTTTTTTATGTTTGCGATGACCTCTGATGCAGTTGGTATGATCATACCTGAGCTTATCAATGAATTTAATTTAACTATGACCCAAGCCAGTGCCTTTCATTATGCACCGATGGCTTTAATTGCTTTTAGCGGCCTGTTTTTAGGCTTTTTAGCCGACAGTTTTGGTCGCAAACAAACCATCATGCTAGGACTTGGCATCTTCGCTATTTGTTGTTTCCTGTTCTCAGTTAGCAGTAGTTTTAGCATATTTGTAGTGCTGCTTAGCTGTATTGGTCTTGCAATTGGCTTATTTAAAACTGGCGCCTTGGCACTGTTAGGTGATATTTCTAAAAACAATTTAGAGCACACAAAAACCATGAATTTGGTCGAAGGTTTCTTTGGTGTTGGCGCCATTGTAGGCCCTGCCCTTGTCAGTTTTTTAATCACCCAAAAGGTTAGCTGGACCTACCTTTACGTTATCGCTGGGATTTTATGTTTAATTTTAACCTTAATTGCTTGGCGTGCAGATTATCCAAAACCTAAAAAGCTTGAAGAACACGCAAAACCGGCCTCTCTTGCAACCACCATGAGTATGATGAAAAACCCATATGCACTGGGCTTTTCGCTAGCGATTGCTCTTTATGTTGCAACCGAAGTGGCAATATACGTTTGGATGCCTACTCTTCTTGGTGATTACAACGGCCCGTGGCAATTGCTAGCAACCTATGCATTGACTTTATTTTTCATTTTACGCGCTGCTGGGCGGTTCTTAGCGGTGTGGCTGTTAAACCACTTAAGCTGGCAAGCGGCAATGCTGTATTTAAGCTTAGGAATTGCGCTGTGTTATTTAGGTTTAATCTTCGGCGGTGTTGATTGGGCGGTATTCTTACTCCCTTTATCTGGGCTATTCATGTCGATGATCTACCCCACTTTAAACTCAAAGGGTATTTCTTGCTTTGCGGTGCAGCAGCACGGAGCTGTTGCTGGGGTTATTTTGTTTTTTACCGCCCTTTCGGCTGCTGCAGGCCCATTATTAATGGGTGTCATCAGCGACTACTTTGGCCACATTCGTTACGGCTTTTATCTCGCAACAGGTTTCGCATGTTTACTGTTTTTAGCCATGCTATATAACTACTTACGTAACCCTGCTGAGCAAGCTTTAGCGCAGCACAGTGCATTAAGCCACTAATTAAAAATCGTTAAAAATCAATTATCGAACATAAATTGTGCAAGTTTTTCACTAAAAAGACTTGCACTGTGTAAAATTATTGTTATCTTTACTTAATCGATTAAGATAGCAATTTAGACAACAAACCATCTGGGATTGAGACGAGGCACATTATGACAACACACAAACATGCCCTTTACACATTAAGCGCGCTTGCATTAGCAGTAAGCCAAAACTTACACGCAGAAGAACAAGCACAACCTGAGGCTAAAAAAAGCGGCCTTGAAACAATCGTTGTAACCGGTGTACCACGCCGTACAACCATCATGGCATCGAGTTCTTCGGTTAGCAGTGTGACATTAGCTGAAATTGAAGTATCAACACCACGCTCTACCGCAGAAGCATTCAGAACAATCCCGGGTGTACGCTCAGAGTCGACGGGCGGTGAAGGTAATGCGAATATCGCGGTACGTGGTTTACCGGTTGCATCGGGCGGTGCTAAATTCTTGCAACTGCAAGAAGATGGCTTACCTGTTATGCAGTTTGGCGATATTGCCTTTGGTAACGCAGATATCTTCATGCGCTTAGATTCAACAGTACAAAGTGTTGAATCAATCCGTGGTGGCTCAGCGTCGACAGCAGCAAGTGATGCCCCAGGTGGTATTATCAACTTTATTTCAAAAACGGGTGAGAACGAGTCAGGTAGTGTATCAACCACTGTTGGCCTTGATTATGACTCAATTCGTACAGACTTTGAGTATGGTACTTACCTAAACGACAGTGTGCGCTATCACATTGGCGGCTTTGTTCGCCAAGGCGAAGGCCCGCGTGAAACTGGTTATACATCTAATAAAGGTGGCCAAATTAAGGCAAACCTAACCAAAGAGTTTGATGCCGGTTATGTACGTGTGTACTTTAAACACCTCGATGATAAAAGCGTAGGTTACCTACCTATGCCTATGTATTCAAATGGCGACTCAATCCCAGGTTTTGATTCACAATCAGATACGCCGCATTCAGCACTTTTCACACAAACGCTGCGTTTAAATGGTGATAACCAAATCAGCACGGGCGATATGACCGATGGTATGAACCCAGTTGTTACCTCGGTAGGTTTTGAAGCAGCATTTGATTTAGAAAACGACTGGCGTATCGAAAACCGCTTTAGAACATCATCAGTAAGCGGTAACTTTATTTCTCTTATTCCTGCAGAAGTTGCATCTGCAAGCTCTATCGCTTCTAGTATTGCTGGTGATGGTGCATCACTTGTATATGCCAATGGCGGTTCAGCAGGCGAAGCCTATGGCGATGACGATTTAGCAATGCGTATTCACACATTCGATGTAACGCTAAATGACATGGGTTCAATTGTTAATGACCTTAAATTAACTAAGTCGTTCTCTGATGACACCAGTGTAACCTTTGGTTACTTTGCATCAAGCCAATCAATCGATATGTCGTGGCTTTGGAACTCATATGTTATGGAGCTTAAAGGCGACAACGCTGCATTACTTGACGTTTACGCTGCAAATGGCGACAGCTACTCAGATAATGGCTTGTACGCTTATGGCACACCTTACTGGGGTAACTGCTGTCAACGTAACTACGATACTGAATACGAAACACGCGCACCTTACATTAACTTAGCCACTAAGTTTGGCGATTTAAGCATTGATGCAAGTGCTCGTTATGATTCAGGTGAAGCACGCGGTAACTACGCAGGTGCAGTAACATCGACTATTGATATGAATGGCGACGGTACTATCTCAATTCCTGAGCAAAGTGTTGTTGGTATTGATAACGCGAACCCAAGCATTGTTAACTACGACTGGCACTACAGCTCATACTCAATTGGTGCGAACTACCAAATTGATCCAAGCTTTGCGACATTTGCCCGCTTAAGTAAAGGCGGCCGCGCAAATGCAGACCGCTTACTATTCGGTAAAGTAGAAGCTGACGGCTCAGTTGCCGAAGCGGATGCAATTGATGAAGTAAACCAATACGAAATCGGTGTGAAAAAACGTTTTGATTCATTATCAGTTTTTGCTACAGCGTTCTACGCAGAAACTGAAGAGCAAAACTTTGAAGCAACATCACAAAAATTCTTCGACCGCGAGTACGAAGCAAAAGGTATTGAGGTTGAATCAACCTACTACGTTGGTGATTGGGATTTCCGTGGTAACTTTACTTGGACAGACGCAGAAATTGCTAAAGATGCGTTATCGCCAGAGTTAGTCGGTAATACACCACGTCGTCAAGCTGACCTAATCTACTCACTAATGGCAACTTACAACTTTGACAAAGGTGCTGCTGGTCTTAGCTTTATTGGTACAACAGATGCTTACGCACAAGACAGTAACGACCTTAAATTTGATGGCTATACACAAGTAAATGGCTTTGTAAGTTACAACCTGTCTGAAAACTTAAGCCTATCGCTTAACGTGAACAACCTGTTCGACACCGTAGGTATCACAGAAGCAGAAGAAGGCTCAGTACCAGATAACGACATTATCCGTGCCCGTACTATTAACGGCCGTACCACGTCGCTTACGTTAAAATATTCTTTCTTTTAACTCTCCTCCCTCGTTTTAGCCCAGTATTTACTGGGCTTTTTCGGCTTTAATAACCAATTTTTTCAACTACACTTAATCATATAGTCGTAATTACCCTCTTTCTAATAAAAAACACTGATAATAAGTTAATACTTTGATCTATAATCAGGATTGGTATAAGTATTAACCATATGAATTAGGAACATACATGTTTGTCTCTAGCAAAAGCCACTCTTTACTCCAAGATCAATACAACGCGCTATTAGCTGAAGTTGAGGCACTTAAAGCCGACAATCACGTATTACGTGACGAAAACGAACGCTTAGAAGCAAAATTACATCAGCAAGCTGATGATGCAGACCAACTGTTCCTTGCCAACTTATTGAATAGTTCAATTGAATGTATCACGCAAATTGAGGGCGTACGCCAAACTGTACTCGACTCATACCTTGTTATCGAAGAAGAAAGCCAAGTTACTTTACAAATAAGCCAACTACTAAACGACTCGAATAACGCTCTGCAACATATTGTCAGTGAAATGGCGAGTATGGCAGGCAAAATGGGCAGCATGACCAGTAACATTACGGGTCTTTCTGATATGGCGGATAGCATCAATACCTTTGTATCAACCATTTCTAAAATTTCTGATCAAACCAACTTACTTGCGCTTAACGCAGCAATTGAAGCTGCCCGTGCAGGTGAGGCTGGTCGTGGCTTTAGCGTTGTTGCCGACGAAGTGCGTACGCTTGCAACCAACACCAATAAATCAGCACAAGAAGTGTCTGATCTAGTAAAAGAGATCATCAACAAAACCAGCGAAACGGTGACCTCAGTTGAAGATATCCAGCAAAATAATACTCAGCTTTCAACAAGCTTTGATACGCTAAACAATGACTATGGTTCAATCATGAGTCACTGTGACTCGATGAAAGAAACCATTATTAATGCTGCTACGCGCTCATTCGTGCAAACCGTAAAACTAGATCACATCGTTTGGAAAGGTGAAGTCTATGCGGTTGCTAATGGCACAAGTAACAAGTCGATTGATGACTTTTCGGATCACACCATGTGCCGATTGGGCAAATGGTATAATTCAGAGCAATCAAGTAGCTTCAAACAGCACAATGCTTATCGTCAATTAGAAGAGCCACATCGTGAAGTTCATCGCAATGGTGTTGAAGCATTAGTCATGCTGCAAACTGGCAATAAAGACGCAGCGATTAATCACATTAATAAGATGGAAGCAGCCAGTGAACGAGTCATGCATTTACTGGATCAAATCGCCAATGGCTAATGCCTAATTACTAAAAATAATAAAACCGAGCTCCGATGCTCGGTTTTTTATCAAGTTACTCAACTAAGCCTTCTTGCAGTACTGGCATAACAGCTTCTTGCTGCTCTTGGCGCTTCACATAACTAAACAACATTAAGCAGCCAAGGGCTAAACTTGCAGCTAGCATAGAGCCAAGGGTTGCAAACCTAAAACTATAAAACTGTGCGACAACCCCTGTTGCCCCAGCCCCGCACATAACACCCAGTTTAATGGCGTTCGTGTAAAACGCTGAGGTAAACCCTATTCGTTCGGGGAGCTGATCTTGTAATACGGTTAAGCCAATGCCCGCAAAAATACCGTAAAACAGCCCATTTAAAACTTGCAACGCGATTAAATGCCATACTTGAGTGGCAAAAAACACCCCTAAATAAAATACAATGGCACAACAAAATGCCACCGCAAGCATCGCAACTTTACTGTATTTTCTAGCAAGCTTTGCCCCATACAGCATGATAGGAATTTCTAACAGTGCCACCACACCCATAAACAGCCCCGGTGTATGTTCAGCAAATCCTAGTTCAGTAATGCTATAAAGCGGCAGTGCCGATGAATACATAATATTGCCCGTTGAACCAAGCATAATAGCTAAACCCAACAACCAAAATGATAAACTCGCTGCGGCTGCAGGCTCTCTGCCATGTTGTGATTTTTTAGCGCTGTAGTCAGGAATAAACTTAAATGCGAAGATTAGCGCAACCAAGGCACACACCGCAGCAAAGTAAAACGAGCGGCTAAACTCGCCTCCAGCGGCTAACAAATAACCAAGCGGCGGACCGCCCACCCAAGCAAAGGAAATAGCAGCACGTAAACGCGAATTAAAACTGGTAATGTCGATGTTCTGTTGGCGCCCAGCCCATTGTCTTGCCACAGTCATCATTTGCGGAATTGCTGCATTGCCCATCGCAAGAAACAACACGCCTGCGAGCAAGACTTGCCAAAATGCAGTGGCATTCGCAAAGGTCACTAACGCACAAACCATACCTGATACAGCCACCATAAATAACTTTCGCGCACTGGTGCCTTTATCAGCCATGCCACCTAGCCACTGACTAATAACTAACCCAGTAATGGTGACCGCCACCATATAAACACCTAAATACACGGGCGGTGTTTGCAGCCCCTCTACAATGAATAAGCTCATCAACGGGTTAACAAATGCTCCCATTAACCCAGTTAGCATACTTAGAAGAATAAAAATTACACCATGCTGTTTCAGCAATGCTTTCACACGCAACCCCACATTAATACGACACGTGAACAGATATTTAAAGGGCGCAAATTATACACAGTTTTAGCGAAGACTTCATTTTGTAATACAAATTAAATTAAGCCCACCATCAATAGTTAAAACCTATCACAACGATAGAAACAATCAGTTTTACCAAATCAAAACACCTTCATATAATGGCTGCAACAAAACGCCAATGCCATGGCGACTTATGAAGAGGTTTATTATGAAATTTAATCGCACACTGACTTTAAGCACACTGACTTTAAGCACACTTGCTCTTGCAATCAGCCTTCCGGCATCCGCTGCTACACTTACCAAAGACAATGGTGCAGCTGTAGGTGATAACCAAAACTCTATTACAGCTGGCCCGCGTGGCAGCGTTTTACTTGAAGACGTTCATCTAATTCAAAAACTGCAACGTTTTGCTCGCGAACGAATTCCTGAGCGTGTTGTTCATGCGCGCGGTACAGGTGCACATGGTGTGTTTGTTGCGAGTAAAAATCTTGAAGACCTAACCATTGCTGCGCCATTTGCACAAGCAGGCAAAGAAACAGAGGTATTCGTTCGTTTTTCATCGGTTATTCACGGTAAAGGTAGCCCTGAAACTCTACGTGACCCACGCGGTTTTGCTACTAAATTTTATACAGATCAAGGTAACTGGGACTTAGTGGGTAACAACTTACCGGTATTCTTTATTCGTGATGCGATTAAATTTCCAGATATGGTGCATTCATTAAAACCATCTCCGGTTGATAACATTCAAGATCCAAATCGCTTTTTTGATTTTTTCTCACATGAACCAGGTTCAACACATATGCTGACATGGGTTTATAGTGACCATGGAACACCAGCAAGCCTGCGTAAAATGGATGGCTTTGGGGTGCATTCTTATAAAATGGTCAACAAAGACGGTGACGTAAAATACGTAAAATTTCATTGGCTTAGCCAGCAAGGCATTGAAAACTTAAATGCTAAGCAAGTTGCTGAAGTACAAGGTAAAGATTTTCAGCATTTAACCCGTGATCTGTACCAAGAAATCAATAACGGTAATTTCCCGAAATGGGATTTATATATCAAAGTATTAGACCCATCTGAACTGGATGACTTTGATTACAACCCGTTAGATGCAACAAAAATGTGGTTAGGTGTTAAAGAGACCAAAGTAGGTACCATGACACTAAACCGTATGCCGGGCAACTTCTTCCAAGCAACAGAACAAGTCGCTATGGCCCCTGCGAATATCATTCCGGGTATTGAACCATCAGAAGATCGTTTATTACAAGGCCGTGTGTTTTCATATGCCGACACCCAAATGTATCGCCTAGGTGCAAACCACCAGCAGTTGCCAATTAACCGCGCCAAAGTAGAAGTGGTTAATTACAACCAAGACGGTGCGATGAACTTTGGCCATACTACTAGCAATGTGAACTATCAGCCAAGCCATGAAAACGTGCAAGAAAACCCAGTTGCTCGTAAGGCACAAACTAAGCTGGCTGGCTATGTTCAACAAGCAGCGATTAAAAAGCAGCAAAACTTTGCTCAAGCTGGCGTGTTATATCAAAGCTTTACTAAACAACAGCGTACTAACCTGATCAACAACTTAGCGGGTGATTTAGGGAAGGTAAAAGATAGCAAGGTAAAGCACATTATGCTCAGCCACTTTTACAAAGCAGACAGCGAATACGGTACGCGCTTAACCAAAGCCGTCGGCGGTAACCTAACAACCGTGAAAAAACTAGCAAACTCACTTTAATTCACTCTCCCAACCTTGATGAGGAAGGCATACCCTTCCTCTTTTTTAGGAGTTAACTATGCGTATTTTTGCTTTTCTACTGCTGAGCCTTTTATTAACAAGCAACCCAGTAAATGCTGAACAGCAAACCGATTCACAAACACAGTATCAAACCTTACTTGCCTATTATTTTGCTGCTGCGCGAACCGCAGAGAACGACATCATTGAACAATTTGTTGAGGCCGGATTACCAATCAACAGTGTTAATGAGAAAGGCTATACCGCGCTGATGATTGCCACTTACCATGGTCACAAACAAACGGTAAACCAACTGTTAGCATTAGGCGCCAATGCTTGCCTTGAAGATAAACGCGGCAACACCGCATTGATGGCCGCAATTTTTAGAGGTGAATTTAGCATCGCTAAAACGTTAATGAAACAAGACTGTGACACAGAGCATGCGAATAAAGCAGGGCAAACCGCCGAAGCATTTGCAGCACAATTTGGTCAACAGCATGTACTCGCTTTACTTACGCAATATAAGAAAGCGAAACAATAAAAAAAGCCCAGTGGGGAAACTGGGCTTTGAGCAGTGAAACAATGTTAGTCGAAGGACACTGTCACTGGGTTAGAACAAACAGTATCAGATACACACACTTGATATTCATAGCTTGGTAACTCAGCTTTACGCTCTACATCGCGATAGAAACCACGATCAGCGACTGTTTCAAGTAGTTCACCATTACGGTAGATGCTTACTTGATCAGCCACAGTTTGCCAGCTTAAATCAACACGCATAGTACCTAAACGCGTTTTGTTAGCACGTTTAACCGATAGCTCAATTTCAACATCAGATACCACAACCGTTTGCGTGAACGTATCTGTTTGACCTTCACTATCTGTCGCAGTTAACGTCACTTCATAGCTGCCTGCTTGTGCGTAAGTATGCATAGGATCAGCATCTGTTGATGATGCACCGTCACCAAAATCCCACGCCCAAGCAACGATATCGTCATTGCTATCTGTGCTGGTGTTAGTGAAAGTGACATTTAAGCCTGATGTTTCAAATGCAAAGCCTGCTTGTGGCGGCTGCGGGCTCACTTCACCAATGGCGCTAAACGTCAGTGACCAGCTGTTTAAAGTACCGGTATCAGCAGACAGTACGTCTTTGACATTAAGTACCCAATCACCTGTCGCAACTTCGCCATTAAAGTTAGCCAGCGAGTAGCTTTGTACTAAGTCATCTGCACCACCGCCAGACTGGCTGTGAAGTGTTGCCGTTGTACCTTGCGGCGACGTTAATGTAACGATTAAATCACCAATGTAAGTATGAGCAATATCAATACTTGCATCCGTTGAGAACACAGTAAGCTCATCAGCTACCGTAATCACTGAATCAATACCCGTGTCATTGTTATCTGGGATAGACACTGGTGTTTCATTTGAGAAAGTAAAGTCATTTAAGCCAACAGGGTTAACAAACAATGACGCACTGCTTTGTTTCGCTAACTCACCTGATGTAGCATCAACAACAAAACTATAACTACCCCATGCTGTTGCTTCTTGTGTTGGTACGGTAAGTGTAACTACATCACCTGGTACAGCTTCTGTTTGCGATAGTGTAGCGCCCGCTAAATCAGTTTGAAGAGCTAGGCTAACGACGCCTTCCCACTGGGCGATTGAACCGATTTCAAAGGTATAGGTTGCTGTTTCACCAGCGGTAATTTGCTGTGAACTTGGCGACACTGAAATTTTGAAGCTCGGTGTTGGATCAGCTTGCTCAAGCGCTTTATTTACATTTAAGCGGTTGCCAGATACTGTTTTGCCTTGCAGCGCTTCATTTTGGTCGCCGCTATTCATTAGCAACTCTTTAAGTTCAAGCGCTGATAAATCAGGGTTGATCGAAAGCACTAATGCAGCTGCACCAGCAACATGCGGTGTTGCCATTGATGTACCAGAATAGCTAGCGTAACCATTGCCCGGTACCGTTGATAAAATTGCACTACCTGGTGCGCCTAAATCAACACTTGTTAAACCCCATTGTGAAAAGCTCGACATGTTATCTCTGTTGTCAGTACTGGCAACTGATAACACGCTGTCATGCTCGTAGTTTGACGGATAGTGAGGGTTTTGATCGTTATCAACCGCATCGTTACCCGCTGCCGCTACAAATAGAATATCAGCTTGTTCACTTGCCGTAATAGCATCTGCCAGTGCTTGGCTAAAGCCACCGCCACCCCAGCTGTTATTTAACACACGTACATTTACGCCTTGGTTTTTAAGATCAACCATGTAATCGATACATTTAATTGCATCAGAAGTTGAACCCGTACCATCTGCACTTAAGAATTTACAACCCACGATTGATACTTCGTGGTTTACACCGACAACACCCGTGCCGTTGTTACCAGACGCACCGATTGTGCCCGATACGTGAGTACCATGGCCTTGGTCATCCATTGGATCACCTGAGTCGGTAATCGCATTAATACCGTGCACGTCATCAATATAACCATTACCATCATTATCGATACCATCCCCCGGGATTTCGCCAGGATTGATCCATGCGTTATCAGCTAAATCTTCGTGGCTATAATCAACACCGGTATCAATTACACCAACAACAACTTCGCGGCTACCGGTTGAGATTGACCATGCTTCAACTGCATCAATGTCAGCATCGACGACACCACCTGTTTGACCTTCGTTGTGTAAACCCCACAGCGACGAAAAATCAGGATCATTAGGTACACTCGCAATCGATACACGGTAGTCAGGCTCTACATATTCAATAGCAGCATGGTTTTGTAGACGCTTGATAGCTTCTTTGCTGCTCATACCTGCAATTTTAAATTTAGCTAAACGGCCAGACAAAATGGCTGAATAGTTATCATCGACGCCATCTTTGTTGATATCGCTGATGGTGGCTTTAACTAAGCTACGAGCATGGGCACGCATTGCAGCAGAGGTGCCTTTTTTATACATAACAAGTACAGAGTCTTCACTTGCACCAACGACGGTTGTTTTTGCTGGTGTGCTGACTTGTGCAGCACCTAAACATGGTAATAAGGCTAGGCTTAATACAGATAATTTAGTTTTCATATTTACTATCCATAATTAGTTGAACTGATCGAATCGCTATGACTCGACCACCAAAGCTCATTACTTCTGAATGATGAATATCACGTGGCATATTTCATAAATGGCAAATTGCAGATAACAGGCAAGAAAAAAAATGATGCTAAGTTTAAATCCATACTTTTTTGCTGATTGAATCAATAAAAATACGTCCAATTCACACTTTTTTGTGAAAAAAGCACCCTTAATGATCCATTAATATTTCTCCAACTTTTTTACTGCTTTTAAATAAAAAACCATACTAAAACCTATACAAACACACATAACCAATTGAAAATAAATAATTTATAAAAACCACAAAAACTGATGATTTTATATTATTCCAAATCTGTCTAAAGTAATTTCCTTGTTATTTGTATGACCTCATAGTCACAAATAACAACGTTGCTTCATTCACTTCTGATTGTTAGCTAACAGTTGAATATCACATAAATTAATCCGGCAAGGCATGCTGGTACATGGTTCTAAAAGCGAAAATAATAATTTTAGAGCTTTGATTAATAATAATTTAAAGGAAATAATCATGAAGTTAAGAAAGTCTCTACTCACCTGTGCAATCACTATTGCGTTAGGTTCAAGCTTCGCAGCAAGTGCAAACACAGATGATAAAGCTCAATCTAGCTCGGAGCTTGCAAGCCAAGTATCAACACTGGGTGTGTCAAACTCAATTACCCTAGATCAAGTATCGGTTACCGGTGTTGGTAACGAGGCGGTTATTGCTCAACAAGGTACAGGTCATCGTGCAGAAACAGTCAGTGTGGGTGATGGCAACATGGTTGAAGTAAGCCAAGCACAAACATCAAACTTATCTCTTATCTACAACACAGGTGACGATAATACGGTTTCGCACAGCCAAAACGGCACCATGAATGGCGCATTGTCTGAAACCGTTGGTATCGGTAATGCTATTCGCGTTGAACAACAAGGCGCTGGCTTTTTTGGTATTAATAATGAAGCAATTAATATCATGGTGGGTGATGAAAATACCGCAACTGTCACCCAAGGTGATGGCGGCCATTGGTTCTACAACTTTGACTTACAAGGTAACAGCAACACAATCAGCGCAGAGCAAAGCGGCTTACTAAATGAAGCAACGTTCAATGTAATTAGAGGTGATGACAACAGCATCGAAGTCATGCAAGAAGGTGTTTTCAATGCGTTTACCTCTGATGAAGTAATTGGCAACGGCAATGAAATTACTATTGACCAAACAGGTTTCTTCAACAGCGCTGAGCTTACTTCGCTGCATGGTGATTATAACGAAGTTGAGTTTGAGCAAGATGGTGACTCTAACAGCGCATTAGTTGCAGAAATCACAGGCAATGACAACGAAGTTAAGTCTGATCAAGAAGGTAACAGCAACAGCTTTGAGTCAGGCGTGATTGTTGGCGATGGCAATACATTATTGGTCAATCAAAAGCATGACAGCAATACTGCTGGCTTAGATGCTATTGGTAACGACAACGAACTCACTGCGTTCCAAAATGGTAACGGTAATGATGTGTACTTAGGTGCAATTGGCGATAGCAATGAATTTGTTGCTAACCAAATTGGTGACGCAAACAGTGCTCACGTTGCTAACTTCAATGGTAGCGACAATAACGTCGATATCGCTCAAGGCGGCAATGAAAACACGGTTCTAGTACAGTCTTCTTACCCAGACCAATCTCTATCTTCAAACGATAATGACATTGCAATTAACCAGTTAGGTGACCTAAACGAAGCTGCGTTAACGTTTGCAAGCGTACTTGATAGCAATAGCAACCAAGTCGCTTTCACACAAGTTGGTGAACTGAATGCAATCGACCTTATTATGGAAGGTAGCAACAACTCTGTAGATATTAGCCAAACAGGCTCAGAGAACTTGGTTGCAGGTATCGGTGAAGGTGCATTCTTGCTAGGTGGTGAGGGTAACTCACTGGTCGTTGTACAAGACGGCAACGCAAACCTTGTTGAAGGCTCTATGATTGGCTCTAACAGCACAGTTGTTATCACTCAATTAGGTGATGGCAATGTCGCAACTGTAACCCAAGAATAATCGCTTAAGAGGGAGCTTTGCTCCCTCATTCCACTATGAAAATAATAAACTTACTACGTATATGTTGCATCGTGCTTGCAGCTCAAAGTACGACTAGTTTTGGTGAAGATCTCGAAATCGATGGCTTAGTACTCGATAGAAGTATTAGCCGATTTGGTCATCAATTTTATTTTGAATTTGCCAACCTATGGCGCGACTTACCTTCAACAGCAGGTTTTAATATCGAAATAAAAGAAACGGTATTACCCAGAGCGGGGACTCGACTTGCCTTAAAAATGAATAACCAAATAGTGTACGTCACTTACTTAGGACGTCGCTTAGAGCCATTAGATGAGCGTGTAAAACAAGCCATGTATAGCGTGATGGATGCCATGGCACGCAGTCAAATGCAGCAATCATCACCCGATATGGCAAAAGATGGATGGTAAAATGAAATACTTAACAACACTAATAATAATCCTCTGCCCTCTTTCTAGTTGGGCAACCGAACTCGTTTATACCCCAATTAACCCAAGCTTTGGTGGCAGCCCACTGAATGGCAGCATGCTACTTAACAAAGCGCAATCGCAAAATAAACACAAAGCGCCGGTTGTAGAACAGACCTACGGGGAAAAATTTCAAGATTCGTTAGAGCGTACCTACTTAAATAGAATGGTACGAGAAATCACAGATATGGCATTTGGTGACGAAATCGACGACAGCATCTTTAATGGTGACTCGACCTTTATGACGGGTGATTATGAAATTCAAATTATCACCAGTACCAGTGACACAATCACCGTTAGAATTACCAACACCTCTGATGGCACAGTGACAGTAATTGAAGTACCGAGGTTTGGATAATGAAGACACTCACATTAGCAGCAATGGTATTACTTCTGTCGGGTTGTTCAGCAATGAGCAATTTAATTCCACCAAGTAAGCAACTGGCAGACTCTCTTGAGCCAACCGAAACTTTCCAGGCTTTACAAGCCCTTCCTCAACCAATGGGAAGCATTCCTGTGTCAGTGTACTCATTTCGTGACCAAACTGGGCAATACAAACCACAGGCAAATGTTAGCTCGTTTTCTACCGCAGTGACCCAAGGCGCCAACTCTATTTTAGTGCAAGCATTACATGAATCTGATTGGTTTATTCCGGTAGAACGCGAAGGTCTACAAAATATCTTAACTGAGCGTAAAATTATTCGCGCTGCGCAGGCCGAAAACGATAAGCTACCTGAATTACCACCGCTCACGACAGCTAAGATAATCTTAGAAGGCGGTATCATTAGCTACGACACAAATATCAAAACCGGCGGGATTGGTATGGAATACTTTGGGATTGGCGCATCAGAGTTATACCGTGAAGATGCAATCTCAATTTATTTACGCGCTGTTGATGTTCGCACAGGCCAAGTTTTGCTATCCGTTGCGACAAGCAAAAAAGTGCTCAGCCAAGAAATGCGCGCAGGCTTCTTTCGCTATGTGAGCTACAAGCGTCTTGCAGAAGCAGAAGCCGGATTCACCGACAATGAACCTATGAGTATTTGCGTCACGCAAGCAATTGAAAAAGCGCTTAGCGACCTTGTATTAAAAGGTATTAACAAAGGCATTTGGTCTGCAAAAGCAGTCTAATTTAATGAGTATATTATTGTGGCGCTGTACATCACAGCGCCCAATTTGAACTTTCTGCTTAATTATCCATCGAAATAAATACTTATAGCATTCAGTTAATTAAGTTTTATTTATGAAATGGATTACTTTCTCCAAATGCGCTTATTCTCTTATTGTTTTAGCCGCACTGATTACCCTAGTCATCACCATTGATAATTTTGACAGTTCAAAAAGTCTGCCAATTGGTTTTGTTTTATGGGGTATTTCGCCCTATTTATTAATGGCGTGGATGGTTGAACACAGTAAAACAAGAGTGACACAAATCGCCACGTTTATTGCCACTATTATGTGTGTCTTATTTGGTACTGTGACCATAGGTTCAATCTATTTTTCTCATGATGCACAATCAGCGCTGGTGTTTCTTTTTGCGCCATTATGGCAATGGCTAGGATTATTAATACTGTGTATTCCACTGTATTTTATGAATAAGGTCACATCTAAATCGAACTGAGTATCGAATAATGTAAGCTAAACGGAAACACGATTTTGAAGGCTGCTTGCTCGAAGCCGGTTTTTTAAGCATCGAGCAAGTGGCTGAATATTCTGATCAAACACTACCACTGGGATTAAACTGGCTATAGTTTGTCACTGTGTATTTTGTAAAGACAAACTCACTGCCATGTAATTTTGTGCCCAATTAGCCAGCTCCACGCGGTTACGCGATGCCGTTTTCTTGAATGCACTGTACAGATGGGTTTTAACTGTATGGTCGCTGATATTTAAACGCTCTGCGATATCTCGATTACTCGCACCTTGGGCAAGTAAGTGAATCACTGATTTTTCTCGTTTAGTCAGTAAGCTGAGGTCAATATCTGTATTTACCGAATCGTTACTAGCATTGAATTGGCTACGAGACATTGCTGACAGCATATGATTAAACGTAGTAGAAATACTTTTACGGCTAAAAAACAGCTCGCCATTGATCACTCTGACCAGCCCTGCAAAAATATCTTCAGGTGATTGATCTGCAAAAAACACCCCTTTAATGCCATTTAAAAGTAAGTTTTTTTCGCAAATTGCATTAGCGTCCGCATTAAAAATAACCACTAAATGTTGCTTAGCAAGTTGCACTAACTCAGCAGGTAATAAGTCTTTCCAATGTGCATCAGTGCTATCAATTAAATAAAGATTAAACTCTTCGCGCATAGACTCATGAGGCAAGCTTGCATCGACTTTCACACGCATAAAAAACGCATCGAGTATTTTAATTAAATATTGATAATTTTGACTGCGGTTTTGTAACCTTGGCTGTGTTTTTAGAAATACAGAAGTTGGTTGAATCATCTCATTTCTTCCTTGAAACATTTTATTCACAATACCCAATTTGGATACATGATTCAACCATTTATAAGCCTTTATTTTGGCAATTTACAACATTGCTAACCCATTTGGATGGCTAGATGCTTGAGTTAACAGAATGTAAACCAACTATACCGCATCTCCCCTTTTACAGCGAGTCATTGAGTAGTGTGTAAAAACGTGAAGTTACACCGTTTGTCCAACCAAACCCTTGCTGTACTGTGTATTCGCCACCACCTGCACGACTGACTAATTCGCACACATTATACTTTTCAAGCAGGCACTTATCCTCTGCAAAACGCATTTCGATCATACTCAGCCAGTTTTTCATGATCGCCTGTGCCTCGCTGACAAAGCCATACTCTGTTAAACCTTTTACAGCAAACCATTGCAGCGGCGCCCAACCGTTAGGACTATCCCATTGTTGTGGTGTACTACACAATGTTGTCACTAAACCACCGGGCTTTAAAAACTCACTCATCAGTTTTTGCTTCACCTGTTGAGCTTGTTGTACAGATGCAGCGCCTACAAACAAAGGAACAGCCATTGCCATCGAATCGACACTGCTTTGCTGATTAAGTCGAATGTTGTAATCACGATAAACACCCGCCTCAGAATTCCAACAATAGGTATTAATTGCATCTAAGCGCAGTGTAGCCAGCTCAGCAATTGATTGACTCTTTTGTTCTTCACCAAGTAACCGATAAAAACGAGATAATGTATGCTCTAAGTTATACAGTAAGCTATTCAAATCAACCGGTATGATATTGGTTGTTTCAATGCTTTTTAGATCATCATGATCGCAAAGCCAACGGCTACTAAAGTCCCAGCCAGACTCGCATGCCGCACGAATATGTTGAAAATAACTTTGTTGCTGCTCAGTTGTTAGCCCTTCAGCGTCATGTAAATCTTCTTTTAATGACTCTGGACGAGGTGTTGCTGCACTATCCCAATAGCGGTTTAAAATAGCCTTATTAGGCATTTTTACAACACGCCTAATAGCAGGCGTTTCACTGCTAAGGTCGTTACAGCCTTGCATCCAAAATTGATACTCAGCTTCAAGTGCTTTGACGGCGTTTGCCAGCCAAGTTAAATCTGCTTCATGTTTATATTTAGCGTCCCATAGCATCGCTATCATTAACGCCAAAACAGGTGGTTGCGAGCGGGAGCTATAATAAACACGGTTACCATTTGGAATACAGCCATTACGTTCTTGTAGGTCTATAAAGTTATTAACCATGGCTTCAATGGTGGCTAGGTCGCCACAATCTTCTAAACCCAAAGCTGTAAAATAACTATCCCAATAATAAATTTCTTGAAAACGGCCACCCGGCACAATGTAATCAAACTGCAAAGGCATTAGTGAGCTTGCTAAATCTGTATCAGCATTGCGATGCAAATGCGGCCATAGGTCAAGAATATACTGTTTAACTGATGTGGTATCTAATTTCGCAGTCGGAATAGACTGATCAGCAAACACAAAGTTCGACATCACAAATTCACGCAGCGCATCACCTTTTAAAGGGCCTACAAGTTGATATAACTCACAAGCACTTTGCCAAGATAAGTTTGGCACTGCATCGGCAAACATTTTTGAATCAGCAAACACTTCTGCTAGCTGTACGTCTTTAAATAATTGGCTATTAACGAAGTTCATGATAATCCCTTATTCTGCGCTTGAAGCCGCTTGATACTGTGGTTTTAGAGTGATTTTCTTAAAAACTGAAACGGTGATTAATAGCAAGGCTATTGGCACTAATGTGAGATAAAATGCATGCTGACCACTAAATTTATCAAATACAAAGCCCGTAATAATTGAACCTGTTGTTCCACCTAGTGCAGAGAAAACCACAATTAAACCTGTCATAGCAGCGTGCTTGTGCTTAGCAAGTGAACTCAGCATCACAGAGTTAAGTAACGGGTAAATCGGTGCCATAAAAAAGCCAATCAACGGCAGCATGTATGCTGCAAAAGGCACATCAAACACACTTTTCACTTGGCTACCATCAACATCGTGAGTCAAAGGCAGCACCAATAATACGAGCACACCCATAGCGACCAAGCAGCCCATTAATAAACTAAACCAACTAATAAACCTAAGTACTTGCCCTGCTACCAAACGACCAAGCGCTAACGCAGCTGCAAACAAACTAGCAAGTTGAATACTGACATCAACAGGCAATTTTAAAACTTGGTTATTAAAGGTCGGTAGCCAAGTGCCCACGCCTTGCTCTATTAGTACATACATAAATGCACTAACAACAAAAATAAGCACAAGGGGTTGGTAAGTCAGCTTTAACATATCTATAAAGTCATGAAGCTGCGATTGCTGATTAGTTTTTAGTTCTGGCGATTTTATTGGTGCCGCAAGCACAGAAACAAACGCCACCGCAACAATCGCTGCAAGCAAGTAATAAACATTCAACCAGTGGCTACTTTGCGGGTCATCAGCGTCTATAAATAACGCAAAAATCCAATAACCCGACAGCACACCTAGCATAAACACCCCTTCAATGGTGTTTAATAACGCTGAATGTTTATTTGCATTATCAGTCACTTGACCAATAACAGAGTAAACAGAGATTTTCATTACTGCAAAGCTACAACCAATTGCGGCAAAGAGCGCTTTTAATACCCAAAAGTCGGCAATGCTCGGAACAACCAAGCACATCACTGCAACCAGTAATAAAGCGCCAAGCATGGCAATTTTATAGCCTATACGAGGGATAAATGACGCCACTAAAAATGACACAATGGCAATACTAAGATCCTTAAATCCTTCAAGAACAGACGCCTGAGTTTTGCTTACATCTAAGCTATTGATTGCTTGTAAAATAACAGTGCCCACACTATTAAGCATAATAGCAAAGACAAAATAGCTGCATGCCAGCGCGATAGTTATTCTTATAGGATTCATTCACTTCAACCTACGATTATTTTTATTCAGTCTAGTTTAGCGCAAAACAAAATGCAAACGTTTGCATTTAAAATTACACATATTGCTAACATTTAATAGGCTTAGCGCTGGCTCGACTGCCTATTTACTAGTTCTATTTCAACAACTTGAGATTCTACCGACTGCCCTGCTAACTGGGCTAACAACTTTTCAACAAGAATAACTGAAGCGCGTTGAGTATTTTGTTTAATACTCGACAAAGAAGGATGACTGATATCTGCCATGGCAATATCATCAAAGCCCACGAGGGCAACGTCGTTTGGAATACTAATGTAACGCTCTTTCAGGGCTTTCATCGCACCAAAAGCCACCATGTCACTACATGCCATAATGCCATCAAAGCACAGCCCTTTTTCTACCAACAATTGGTTAATTCCTTTATATGCAGCACTACTAGTAATATCGATAGAAACCACGTGAGGAGTGGCTTTGGCTTCATTAATAGCATCTAAATAACCACGGTGGCGTTCACTAATTTCAGCGTGCCCAGGGTCACCTAAAAACAAAATATTTTTAGCGCCATTTGCCAATAAGTGCTCAGTCGCTAGGCGACCACCTAAATAATTATCGCTGCCAACAATTGGGTAACTGCTGGGTGTTTTTGGATCGCCCCACACAACTAGAGGAACACCAGCACTCGCTGCAGCTTCAATATTTGCTTGGCTTTTACCTTGGCCGACCACAATAATGCCATCGGCGCGGCGGCTATTAATAAAGTAATTTGCCCAATCATCGCTGGCCATAAACGAATTAGAAAGTAATAACTCTAAGCCAAATTTATTTAGCGCTAAATTTATTTCACCAACAATTTTAAGTAAGAAAGGGTCGTTAATAGACTGTTCTGTATCACCATCGAGGTTAATAATAACCGCAACAACATTGGTTTTTTGGGTGCGAAGGCGGCTAGCAGCCGTGTTTAAACTAAAGTTATGTTTTTTTGCTAACTGTTGAAGCTTGTCGCGAGTTTCCTTCTTTATCAATGGGTTATCATTGAGCGCACGGGAAACTGTCGACGTAGAAACACCGGCTAATTTAGCAAGATCAGCTAACTTTAATTTTCTATCATTCATGATACTGAAACACTGCTTTCCTTTAAAACATATGCTGGCAATATACCACCATTTTGACCAAATCGCTGCGCCAAAGAGCATAATATTTTTTCAGTAAGCAAAACAGACCAACTCACCCTGTGGGTAAAAAAAGGACAAAAAATTGAAAAAACAAATTGCAAACGTTTGCATAAATCTTTATGGTTTATAAAAGCAAGGTGTTAACAATTGCAAAATATTCGCTAATACATTGCTTTCAACAACATAAAAAATGGGAACACACAATGACAACTACATACACACGCAGTGCGCTAGCCTCTGCAATTTTGCTAGCTTTAAGTGGCCAAACAGTTATGGCCGAAGAGCAAACTGATCAACCAGCTAAAGAAAAAGTTGAACGTATTATTGTATCGGGTACACCTGCAGGTATTGGCGTACGTAAAATTGATGCTGGCTATGCAGTAACCAATATCGATGCAGATCAAATTGTTAAATTATCGCCAAAAAGTACCGCTGATTTATTCAAAGCCGTGCCGGGTGTGTGGGTAGAAAGCTCGGGTGGTGAGTCTGGCGCGAACGTATTTGTACGTGGTTTCCCTGGTGGTGGTGATGCACCATTCTTAACATTAAGCCTTGAAGGTTCGCCAATTTACCCTGCGCCTACTTTGTCATTTTTAGAAAACTCGTCGTTATTCCGTTTAGATGAAACAATTGAAACGATGGAGGCATTACGCGGTGGTCCAAACCCTGTTGTATCAAATGGCCAACCTGGTTTAACAACTAACTTCCGCCTTAAACGTGGTAGTGAAGATACCGAAGGTGTATTCAAATACACAACTTCAGATTACGACTTACAACGCATTGATGCCGTGGTAAGTGGTGAGATTTCGGATGATTTATATTTCATGGTGGGTGGTTATGTTAAAAGCTCTCCAGGTATTCGTGATGCTGGATTCACATCAGAAAAAGGCAGCCAGTTCACAATTAATATCACTAAAGAATTAGAAAACGGCACCATTAATTTATACACCCGTCAAACCGACGACCACGGTGCTTGGTACTTACCAACACCACTTAATGTTGACGGCGTTGACGCAAGCTACACGCAGCTGGGTACTTTAAATCGCCAAGCGACTATCTACACAGGCGCAAATAATGACGAGCAACAGATCGACTTAGGTGAAGGCCGTGGTTGGAAAGGTCATGTTTCTGGCGGTAGCATCAAACTTGAATTCGATAACGGTTGGAGCTTCACAGATCGCTTCAACATCACCAAAGGTGATGCAAACACGTACGGCTTAGTACCGGCAGGCTCTGCAACAACCGTTGGTGCGGTGGCTGATAACGGTGAAACAGCAACAGGTGCAGTAACTGGCACAGAATACGATGCAGACACAGCGGTTCAACAACTTGGTCGTTGGGTGGTATTAAAAGAAATTAGCGCATTCACCAATGATTTAGCATTTGCTAAAAAGCTTGATAACTTATCACTGGCCTTTGGTTATTACACAGCCAGCACATCAGCAAATGACTGGTGGAGCTTAGGTAACACAGCGTATCACGTCCTTGAAGCAGGCGGCGAAATGCTAGACGGCATCGAGTGTAATGCAAGTGTTGATGGTTGTGACTTCAACTACGATATCAACTCTACAGGCGATGCACGTACCAATGCCTTTTACACAACAGCTCAATATAAATTCAACGATGACTTTACGCTTGATGCCGGTGTTCGTTTTGAAAACCACGAAGTGGAATACTCGGTTGATGAAGGTCTTGATGGCGTAATCGATAAGTCTGTTCAATATGACG
This sequence comes from Pseudoalteromonas sp. S4492, assembly GCF_005886115.1. NCBI lineage: Bacteria > Pseudomonadati > Pseudomonadota > Gammaproteobacteria > Alteromonadales > Pseudoalteromonadaceae > Pseudoalteromonas > Pseudoalteromonas sp. S4492. The sequence goes on along the minus strand of NZ_PNCP01000028.1, from coordinate 42,105 downwards.
AAAGCAAAACATCGTGGACAACGGGTATTAACTACTCAATTAACGATGACATGGGTGTATTTGCCCGCGTAAACCGTGGTTACAAAATGCCTTACTTTGACGACTTCCGCGATAACTTTAGCGCATACGAAGGTGGTGAAAAGTTAATTAAAGAAGTAACACAAGCCGAGTTTGGTTATAAGCTATTAACTGATAGCACCGATTTCTATGCAACATTCTTCACTAACGAAGTAAAAGGTGACACCTTTGTTCGTCGCCCTGGTGTACCAGCTGAAATCTTAACCAACGAAGCATACGGTATTGAGCTTGATTATAACTACAACCACGAATCTGGTTTCTCAGTTAACTTAAACTCAACGCTTCAAGAAACAGAAATCACAGAAAGCCCAAGCAACGAAGGTAACGAAAGCCAACGTCAGCCAAAATGGCAAGTACGTGTAACACCAAGCTATGACTTTGAAGTAAGCGATATGTATGCAACCTTATACGGCACAATCTCAGCGGTTGATGATCGTTGGGGCGACAACGAAAACACTGTTGTGTTAGAAGGTTACGAAAAAGTAGACATTGGCTTAATTGTTGAGCCTATGGAAGGTATTAAAGTGCAATTAGCAGTTGATAACTTAACTGACGAGCAAGGTATCACTGAAGGTGACCCTCGTAATGCTGATGCACCGAATGGTCGTTACATTATGCCTCGTACTACACGCTTAAGCATTAGCTACGAGTTTTAAGCGATTCTCCCAAACCCCTTGATTGAAAGAATCAATACCCAAGCCACAGTGTTTTATAACCTGTGGCTTTTTTGTTTTACAATCAAGAACTGTAAGTGCTCTGCTAAAGACTTATGTGATTCAAGAATTAAATGCACACCTTCTTGCTGACTAGGCGTAGCGATTGCTGTGATATCCAAAAACAGAGTTTGCTGTTTCACACACACTTCAGAAAAAGCCTCAACTAGCTCGCTAGACTTTGCAGCCGCTCCAGCATAAATAGATTGATACGCGCCAACCTCATACACCGCCGGCGGGCTTAGTATCATTAGTTTGGGCAATTCGCGGTGCAAATAGTAGTTTTTTATATCTAAAATAAGTGCTTCGAGGGCATTGGCAATATCAGCAGCCGACAGTGCAAAACGGCGCTTTAAATCATTCGTGCCGAGCTGAATAACAATCACATCTAAATGATAAGCCGCTAAGTAAGGTTCTAAGTATTTAATGCCCAGTTTATCACCACTGAAAGGCGGGTCGTTCACCAGTGTACGATTGGGCTGGCCGGCTTCAATAACTTGGTAGCCGGCACCTAATTTAATACCCAGTAAACTAGGCCAGCGCTCATCGGCTGCAAAGCGCTTACCATCGACGGGCGAAATACCATAGGTGTTTGAATCACCGAAGCATAAGATATTCATTAAAATGGATTCAATGTGTAACCTTGTTGCTGCAACTGTGCATGCGCCGTCATTGCCGATAACGCCATTTGCACACCAGGAATAAGCTGTTGCTGCTTTACCTTCATGTGCGTTGCAGACTGCCCACACACATACACAACGGTATTATGTGCCAACAATTGTGAGATCAATTGCTGATTTTTATTGTCACTGTCAAAGCGCTGTTTATAAAAACTGTTTTCCAGTACATCAACACTTGCGCCACCATGCACAACTAAAGCAAGTTGAATGTTCTCAGGCTTCACACCATGGGCTATATGCATATTAATGAACCGGGCTAATGAGTTCATTTTGTTATTCTGCGCCCCTTTTTCTGCCGCATCAGCGACATCAAATGCCACTTTGAACACCGTTTGATCAGAGATTGGCGCATGGTTTGGCACATCATAATAAAAACCAAAACCTTTGATAGCAGGCTCAGCTTGCTCTGCGTGACTAAACGAAGATAATAAGGCTAAAGATAAACCTAACAGTGTTGATTTCATAAAAGTTCCTGTTGTTTTTTACTCTAGCCTACCTTGTTTAAACCCGTTTAACTAGCATCAATATGTTGGTGCGCTTTAAAGGTCATGCCTAAGTAATTAAAGGTGTTTTTAAACATCTCGATAAACGCGTTAGGTGCGTGTGCAGATCCTGCATTTGAGAGCAATGAAAACTGCTTTTCACGCAGTGTTCTCAGTTTTGGCCTGAGTGTTTCATCATCCATGTAATCAGTGATCCGGTCTAAAAATGCTTTAAACTGCGGTGTGGTGTTATACCAATACACTGGCGATGCTAGTACCCAGTGTTGATAATTCAACAGCGCTTCAAATACCGCATAAAAATCATCATTTATATATTGCTTATCGTAGCAATAAGGCGAGATAACATAGTCATCTAGACATACTACATCGCCGCCATATTGCGCTTTATAATCATTAACTTGTAAGCTCGTGTTACCCTTTTTTCGCGCACTTGAATAAATAATTACCGTATTTGTTATTGGTTTTTGTTGCATGACTATCACTCCTTTTTTATGATGTGCGCAGCGTAAAACCTCAAGCTAACTTTAGGTCAATACCTTGGAGAAAATTATGTCAGATAAGAAACTTATTGATGCAAACCTAGCGGTTGGCTTTGTGGCAAAACGCAGTGGCGTAAAAGTTTCAACCTTGCATTTTTATGAGTCGAAAGGACTTATTCGCAGCTGGCGTAATAACGGTAACCAGCGCCGCTATAAACCCGATGTATTGCGCCGAATTGCCGTTATAAAAGCTGCGCAAACCATGGGCATAACTCTTGAAGACATTAAACAAACGTTAAGCACCCTACCCGAGCAACGCACACCCACTAAACAAGATTGGGCAGCTCTTTCAAAAGTCTGGCAAACGCAATTAGATGAACGCATTCAATACATGCAACGATTGCGCGAGCGCGTTAACGGTTGCATTGGCTGCGGCTGTTTATCAATGGCTAAATGCCCTATCTACAACAAAGATGATTATTTAGGTGAAGAGCACAGCGGCGCTGTGCTGTTAGAAAGAGATTAAAGTTAAGCTTTGCTCAGCTCACACATACCGTAAATAGCAAACGTATGCTCAGGCGCCTCTTCTATCTGAATATCAACTGTTTGTGGGCTGTTTGATAGATCGCAAACAAGATCGCCAAGCAACCCTTTAAGGGTATTACTATTTTCATGAATTGAAATACTTGTATACCAAAGCACAATACCTTCGGGAGTGCCATTTTCAAGGTAGATATGTTGAATAAGCGAGTCATTATCAAACATATTTGCAGGTTTAGCTGTTCTTATTAGCTTTTCATCAAAGCGAAAGCGGCCATTCTCATCTGTTATCGTCTTATCAATGTATTCTTTACCATAAGTAAGCGAACGGATTACTTTTTGTTTTGCCACCGGTTTACCATTATCTAGTAAAACCCCTTGAACTGGAGCAGATAACAAAAAATCACTTTTATTGAACAAACCAAACATGCCTGCGAATACCTCAGTTGAAGTAAAAAGAAAAATAGCGATAAATGCTAACCTAACAAAGTTCACTACCACACGGCCTCTCTATTTACTTGGCAATCTACTGGATCTAAATAGGGTTTTAGCTCCTCAGGGAATCCATGTTTTTCGGTTATGTCTTTATCAATTTTGAAGTAATGCTCTATCGATTGATATAAGTGAGTACCAAGCGGGATGGATGTATCCATAAAGGTCATGGCTGTGGCATATGCCAGTGAATCCCATTCACGATTTGAACCACCAACGTAAAATGTTGGCTTAGTGAAGCGATAATGTTTAGGGTATTTTAACGGCACCATGAGTGATACAAACACACGTGAGCCACCACGGGCTGAGCCGACATTACGCTGATTTGCGCCATAGCAAACAATGTCTTCGTAAGGTAAGTAAAACGGTTTTCTAAATAAGGTATGTGGTGTTTTTACAAGGCCGGTATGGCGATTAAAGTAAAACTTATCTCGGTGCGCTAATATAGCGCGATGTTTATGCATGTAAAAACCGACAATAAACATAGGTGCATATACAGCAAATGGTACCCATCGGTAGTCTCCCCACACAAAACCAATAACAACTAAATCAGCGAATAAAAACATTACGGCTGCGACCATTAGAAAGAAGCTTAGAGCAGTAAATAAGTTAGACCACCCTCCAAACCATGAAATAGCAAGTTGTTGCCCATCATTGCGAACCCAATGTCCCTCAAGTGTTGAGCCACGATTAGGGGATTCAAGCTCTGCAGTATATTGATCAGTAAAACGCTTACTTTTAAAGGTACGAGTTTTAAAGCTGCAGCCATTGAGTGCTTCTGCTTTTTTTAACCGTGTTTCATAACTGTCTTTATGTAAGTAGTCTCTTGGCAGTTGTTCGTTATAGGTTTGTCTATCCTTACGGTATTTACTTTCGTTTCTAGTTCGCTTTCTTATTTCAGCCGCTTTTTCAGGGTTATCTCTTCTAAACTCTTCTCTTCGAACCACCGCCTCTTCATCTAAGGCCAACTGTTTAATGGTTTTATCTTTAGCTCTTGTTGGGTCTCTACCAGGGTTTTCGGCGCACCACTGGTTAATTGCGTTAATACGATTTTCTCTTTTAATTTTTTCTCGTTCTTCAGGGGTTAAACCGTCGTTTTGTTCAGCAATATAGCGTTTAAGCTCCTCATCACTAATAAGATTATCAATTAAATCATCCAGCTTGCTTGATTTTACTGAGCCTTTATCATCACTATTCATTGTCATTGCTATCTACATTCCTTGTTTTAACCATTCCACTTTAAATATCTCAGACCCTAAACACCCACTGCTTTTTTGCTTACTTCGTCGAAGGTAATTTTAAGAGTGCTGTTTTTGCAAAACTGTTAACGTATCATTGGCAATGCAACTTTAGCCTTTTCACGGAAAGCCGATAAATAGCTGAAGTGAAAGGTGTTTAAGTTTATATTTCCACGTTAATTGCTCTATGCGCTCAGGCTCGGCTTTCCAATGTAGCCAAGGTTTAGTTATTTCCTCCTGCTTTCTACCTTTAAGCCAATCAAAAGGAAACGCTTGATTCAGAATTTCCTCTTCAATTTCTAATTGCTGTGAAAACGAAAATGAGGACCAAAACTCATCAGGCCGATTATTCCTCTTATCAAATTCAGCTGTAATGGGGTCTAAATGGCGGTGTTGTTCATATACCGGCACATCAGGTAACGGCTTACTTAAATCCATAAAGCGCACATAACACTCCCATAATAAATAACAATGCACAGGATTGGCTGAAAGTTCGACAACTGAACCAGTTACAGTTGTTTTAGGGTACTTATCTTGGTCTATATGGCTAATTTCTGGAAAGTAATTCATTACACCCGGCGCGCCCATTTTCGAGGTTAACCTGCAAACAATCTCTTCCCATTTAAAGCAACAGTTACCTAAGTCATCACGCCCTTCACAACCGGGAATATCAAAAGTGAACCCGACCGTTTGGTTTTGCCTGTCAAGGTACATCATCTTATCAGGAATATATCTAGCCGTTATTGGTAGTAAATTTAAGAAGAATAAGTTCCAGCAAAAGGTAACGAGTGGTATCCACCACTGAAAACGTTCACCTTCATCATAAAGTGGGATTGATAAAATACTAATTAATGTAACTAAACTTAATACTGCACCAATTGCCATTGGTCCAAATAATATGGCTTTTATAGGGTTATTGCCACAAGGCACTATTTTATATTGCTCTTTTTTATTTGCGTAAATGCGCCTATCTTGATTTAGCCAACGTCGGAAAAAACATAATCCTCTAAATTCGCTTCCTTCATTTATTATTCGGTGCGCTTCAAAAAAACGATTAAACTTCGTTTTCTTCGGCATTATTCCAACACCAAAGTAATTATTTTTTTTCATCAGATTCCTTTGCTTTAACAAGCCGAGGTGGTACATAAAAACTACAACTAAGATATTTTTATTATCAATACACTTAACCCAATACTATGCATCAAACTATCTTTTAAGGTATTCCTATAAATAATTGTAGTGCTAAGCGCTTTGCTTTGTATTTCCATGTCAGCTTTTCTATACGCTCGGGCTCACCTTTAAAATGCAACCAAGGTTTAGTGATTTCTTCGTTAGGTGTCGCTCTAAGCCAATTAAAATGCGCAGCCTCTTTATTGAATTTTCGCCAAATTTCGACTTGTTGAGCAAGCGAAAAATCACTCCAAAACTTATCGGGTCTCTTATTATGCTTGTCAAATTCAGCAGTTAACTCATCAAGATGACGGCAACTTTCATACTCAGGCACATCAGGCAATGGTTGATTGCTATCCATAAACCGAACTACACGTTCCCAATATAAATAACAGTTCATCGGGTTATTTGAGTTATCAGGCACTTGAACTGCTATTTTAGTCTCAGGGTATTTATCCTCATCAATATGACTAATAAAAGGCACAAACCCCATTACACCTGGGCGCGTTGCCACAATATCAAGATGACATACAATATCGGCCCATTTAAAACAACAATTACCCAGTTCATCGCGCTCTTCACATCCAGGTATGTCATAAGTAAAGCCGACTAACTGTTTTTTTCTATCAAAGTAGATTTGTTTTTTGGGGATATAACTCTCTGTTATTGGCAATAAATTAAGAAAAAACAGGTTCCAAGAAAAAGTAAGTATCGGCACCCACCAATGGTAAGGTTCATCCGAATATGTCATCACAATACAAGATAATAATAGTAACAAACTTAAAACAAAGCCGATTATGATTGGACCAAAAAGCAAAGCTCGAGTAGGACTATTCCCACACATTTCTATTTTAAATCGCTCTGGATGTTTTTGAATTACTGTTTGCTTTCTTGCAGGTAAATCATATAAATAGCATAAGCCTTTGAACTTCTTCTTAAGACCATTTAATCTCTCAGGGTAAAAAAAACGATTAAATCTCGTTTTTTTAGGCATGATATCAACAGTTAAGTAGTCATTGTTTTGCATTACTTTCCTTATGCAATTGCTAAATCAGGTGAGACATTTTCAATTGGCTTTTCAAACGCATCAAAATCTACCGGTAACGTTAGACTTTCGTTGTAAATAAGTGTTGCTGTTATTTCAACATTAAACACCCACTGCTATTTGCCTTAATAAAGCTTCACTATCACACGGCTTCTCTATTTACTTGGCAATCGACTGGATCTAAATAGGGTTTTAGCTCCTCAGGGAATCCGTGTTTTTCGGTTATATCTTTATCAATTTTGAAGTAATGCTCTATCGATTGATATAAGTGAGTACCAAGCGGGATGGATGTATCCATAAAGGTCATGGCTGTGGCATATGCCAGTGAATCCCATTCACGATTTGAACCACCTACATAAAAAGTGGGCTTAGTGAAGCGATAATGTTTAGGGTATTTTAACGGCACCATGAGTGACACAAATACACGTGAGCCACCGCGGGCTGAACCGACATTACGCTCATTTGCGCCATAGCAAACAATGTCTTCATACGGTAAGTAAAACGGTTTTCTAAACAAAGTATGCGGGGTTTTTACAAGGCCAGTATGGCGATTAAAGTAAAAATTATCTCGGTGCGCTAATATAGCGCGATGTTTCAGCATATAAAAACCGACAATAAACATAGGTGCATATATAGCAAATGGCACCCATCGATAGTCGCCCCACACAAAACCAATAACAACCAAATCAACGAAAAAAAACATTACGGCTGCGACCATTAGCAGGAAACTTAGAGCAGTAAATAAATTAGACCAGCCTCCAAACCATGAAATAGCCAATTGCTTACCATCATTCTCTACCCAATGCCCCTCAAGTGTTGAGCCACGATTAGGGGATTCAAGCTCTGCTGCATATTGATCCGTAAAACGCTTACTTTTAAAGGTACGTTTTTTAAAGCTACAGCCATTAAGTGCTTCTGCTTTTTTTAATCGTGTTTCATAACTATCTTGATGTAAATAGTCTCTTGGCAGTTGCTCATTATAGGTTTGTCTATCCTTACGGTATTTACTTTCGTTTCTAGTACGCTTTCTTATTTCAGCCGCTTTTTCAGGGTTATCTCTTCGAAACTCCTCTCTCCGAACCACCGCCTCTTCATCTAAGGCGAGCTGTTTAATGGTTTTATCTTTTGCTCTTGTTGGGTCTCTGCCAGGGTTTTCGGCGCACCACTGGTTAATTGCGTTAATGCGGTTTTCTCTTTTTATTTTTTCTCTTTCTTCACGAGTTAAACCGTCGTTTTGTTCAGCAATATAGCGTTTAAGCTCCTCATCACTAATAAGGTTATCAATTAAGTCATCCAGATTACTTGATTTTACTGAGCTTTTATCATCGCTACTCATAGTCATTGCTATCTACATTCCTTGTTTTTAACCATTCCACTTTAAATATCTCAGACCCTAAACACCCACTGCTATTTGTCTTAATAAGGTTTTTGTTAATCGCTTCCAATAAGGCGTTGTATCAGGCTGATTTAAGCTTTCGTCAATTGGCAATTTTTCCCAAGGCTTAGTGATTTCTTCGTTTGCCCAGCGATTAAGGTTAGTAAGTGAGCTATATTCAAATTCATTTAGAGCAATATACTGTTTAAATTTTTGTGACGCTTCGATTGCGCTGGCATTCATTTTTGCGAATCTATACGAAATAGACATTGATATCCTTATCTTTCAATGTTGCCCTAACAGTCAGTATTTACAAATCAATCATTAAAAATGAGGTGAATTTTTGCCACGCTGTTTTGCCAAACTTAATCTCACTTTCAGGTTTTATATTTTCTGCGTATTTCCAAGGAAACTTAAAGATTTCAGGTGGATTGAGCTTTTTGATTGGCTTACCCATCAGTAAATTATCTAGTTGCTCCTCATTATCAAACTCTTTACTTAACTTCAGGGCTTCTTTGTTCATTTGTTTAGCGAACTTGCGCTCAACACGGTACCAAAAATATTTTGGACGACCATTCGCTTTATCAAACTCTGCAGTTGTTTTATCAAACTCTCGATAATATTCAAATTGTGGGATATCAGCTAAAGGTTTTGTGGTATCCATGAAATTTTCAATCAGTTCCAACTCACAAAACACATCATAAATATAAGTTGGGCCTGTATAATCAAACAGTTCATCTTTTTTATAATGCAGTAGTGTAAAGCCTCTAAATGGGAAACCACTATTAGGGTTATGCACGACACGATAGTGTGCATTAAATTCATCATATTTTAAGCCAATTAACTCTTTACCATCTGAGCTAGGAACCTCAATATTACCACTTGATCGATTAAAAAATGTTTGTAATTTTAATTTTTTAAATAATCGACTTTTTCTTAAAAAAATACTAACTAACTTTGAAATTAGCCAAACTAAGAAACAAATTTTTATGAGATCAAAACTAAGCTTCTCATTTCCAAGTAACCATGCTAACAGTGGCATACTGATTAATAAAAAGATTACAGATAAATGTATATATATCCAAGCTACAATTAAAGAGGTTTTCCAGTTAGTTGGTGTTCCACCAATACCTAGTTTTAGGTGTGTATTGTCTTTTGCAATAGTATTATAAGCTCTAATTGATTCCCCATTTCTATTAAGCCGATCACTCTCTAATTGAAAGTCACTCCAAGCATTCATAACGCATTGTTCTTTTGGAAAAATAGGCATCTTGCTTTGTTCTTTACAAAAATATGAATTCCTTTCTTCAATAAATCGCTTTGATACTATTTTTTTTCTACCCCCTTTATAGCAACCATCTAAGTACGCCTTATACATATTCTATCTCCTTTATTATCCATGCTTTATCTGGCTGCTCACCTTTATCCCAGTCATTACGTTCATCACTATCTACATAGGGCAAGGTCACATTATTATCTAAGCGATATTGAACTTTTACTTTCCAATCAACCTCAAAATTTTTTGGCCACATAGACAAAATTGGTATTACATATTTATATCCGGTGATCGAGCCTGACTGAGTCTTTTCTTTTTGGGTGATTTGCCAGTTTTTATGGTCTCGGCGAAACTCTTGTTCAAAATGAAGGACTCCTTCATCTTCAATCTGGTAAACTTGAACAAGGATCTCTGATTGCCCTAGTGCAAAATTTGGTGTGTCTACATCAATGATTAGCTGGCAGTGCGCACTATTTAGCCTGTGGACCGATAAGTTCACGCTAGGGCTCATTATTGTTCCAACTAACGAGGCATAGCACTCTTTTGAATTTTTGTCCCACTTTTCGTAGTTACCAGTACATCGATCGGCTACATCCTTAGCAAATGGGCCATTCTTAGCCCACGTTTCTAACTCATTATCCGTAACTAAAATTGCAACTACCGCAACAATAAGACCTAAAGCGATAATTGCCCACCCCAATGGTGTAGTAAATAGAGCAACACCCAAATAAATAAAACCAGCAATAGCAATAGCGCCACTTAATGCATGAAAAAAGGCCGCATCCATATCATTTTTTTGTACAGACTTTATAACATCCATTGAAGTCACTGTAAGAGTTATAACAATCCCTATAACACCTAAAACTTTTGATAGGGTTGTTCTTGTAAAATATAATGCTCTTGGTTGATTCATTAAGTTTTTAAAGGATGTACTTCGCATTGTTCCTATTTCAACCATAAGGGCTGCTAAACTTTGGATTGTATTTACAGAGTCAATAACAAATTTACCATCGACTTTATCCCCTGCCTTAAACTTCTTGATCATCTCATTGGCATTAAACATTTCAAATGCCAACATAACCATAGGTAAGTTATGCTCTAAAACACGTAATCCCTTTAATTTAACAGTATCAACCGCACCTAATTTAAAGTTTGGATCGTCATAGTACATTGCATATTTATGTGATTTAGGCACAACCACTAGTTCACCGTCTATTGAGTCATAGCGACCAATAAGATCATGATAATCAGTCCAGTTTTTAGGATTAAAATAGCCTTTATTACTACCAAAAGCTTTTGGATCTTCAGCGGCGATGACTTTGTTATCGCTATCTAAAATAGTCACTGCGTGAGGGGGAGGATTTTTCACGTTTTCTCGTAATTTTGCGCGCCTCTGTTGCCTGTTAAGTTGTGTGCGCTTATAGTTTGTCACAGCGATTACCGAAGGGTTATCACCGAGTACAGCACCGGCTTTCTTTATATGTAGGTCTGCAAAGTCACTAATTTCTATTGCTTTATTGTATGACACCATTAAGTTTCTGAGCTTTACCATATGCGGTTTTAATACCCCATTTTGATACTGGCTAGCTACACGACCCCATGCACCGGTTAAATAACCAACTGCGTCTTTTGCTTTTCCGAAAAACTCTTTCAACCCTTTATTTGCTAATAAGCTTTCTTCCTCTTTTTTCTCTTCAATGAGCTTTTTATGGATCCGCTTAAACTCTTCAAACCTAAACTTTGCTTCTCCATTATTCTTCTCATTTTTAAGCTTCTTAAGAACAACGCTACCGGGCTTAGTTATGTCATAGTGCTGTTCGGGGATCATAAAGCAATCAGACATCCAATTGCTTTGTTCAAATGTAGTTTTTAAAAACTGTTCTATAGAGCTAACCGCTCTTTGCACATTTTTTTTACGTGTTTTTTCAGACTCGAGTTTCGCATTCCAAGGCCTGAAAACACCGGTGGAAATATCATCAATACTCAGAATATTTAATACATTTGTGACGAAATTAAAACCAAATAGGTAGTCAACATCCTCTAAAGCCACCCAGTCATTCATAACTGGAGCCATGCCTATATAATCTGTTTGGTATTTAGATAGTGGGCGTTCTTCGTGGTTATCTTGAATAAAATCAACAAATTCCTTTTGTGCTACTGGTAATAACATTAGGAGTCGCTCAAGCTCAGTACTAGATAAATATTTTTCTAGGTACTCTTTATCTATATGTTTTGCACCACTTCTTAAAAATTTTGCGCCTGATGATTGATCTTTATAACCCGGTTTTTGTGTTTTAATTGGCACAGACGACATGCGATGTGGAAAGAAATAGTGATCTTTCATTACCTTTTCATGCAAGTCTTCACTGAACATAGCTTGGTAAGCTAACACTCCGGAATCATAGTGCTTCTTGCTTGTGAGCTTTTGATTTTCAATTTGTAATTGTAAAAAAAGAGATTGGCACTTATTTAATAACCCTAAGGCTATACCAGCAGGATCATGAATAAAAATTTGCTTTTCATCATCAGCCTCATCTAGATCAATACGTTGGCAACGGGCAGACCTTAATCTATTTGCTAAATTTTGATCTTCAACTTGAGTTGGCGCTTTTGCGTTAGCACCTCTTTGTCTGGGGTCATCTTTATACAAACCTCCAAGGCTCACGATATACTGCCACGACCATTGCACGACTGAGTATGCAATCTCTACTGTAGGGGTTTCTAGTGCGCTAGGCTCACAATTAAGTCCATTGGTCTTTTTGGGAATAATAACGGTCTGAGTTCGTATGCCAGATGCTTTACGCTCGTTTTTACCAAACTCACGACCTAAATCAATTTCTGATAAACAACCATTATCTACTGCTGCAATTTCTCGCCATAAATGACCATTTACAAATATATAGTAAAAACCATTAGACTCAGATACAGGCCTGCCATCCTCCCCTAGTATTTGAAATTGTGCGGATCTAGCCTTTGATTTATCAAGAGATGGTTCTGTAAATAGCTTTAATTTTACGTTTATAAAATTAGGTTTATTCTCATCATCTGGCGGATTTTCTAAGGTATATGACTCTGTATATCCAAGCGGTAGTAATGAACAGCCATCAATGCCTTTAATTTCTGAATCTAATTTAAATAAGCCCATTTTACTCACCTGCTATGAAATTAATCGACGAATTTTCACCACTAGAATGGCGCTTATCAGCGATTGATGATCGTTGTTGTGATCCACCTTTAGAAAGCACTATTTGCCCTAGTGTCGCATCGTTGCAATCAACGCCTTTCACTAGTAGAGAAGCTTCATTCCCAGTACCAAGATCTTGTAAACTATCCCTAACTTGCACTCTAAGTCCCCTTGGTGCGGGGCCGCCAGACTGCATAAGTGGCATGGGTGGGGTATTTTTATTATTTGATATCATCGGGTCGCCTTGGCGAGCCGCAGGCTTGCCTTCAATCATTACGTTAAATGACCCCATGATAAATTCGGCTTTACCGTCGTTCGTTCCGCTAGCGATACCTTTTTTATCACCTGGAGAGTCACCCGAGCTTTGAGAAAAGTAACTTTTTACATTCGCAGCACCTTGACCATTCACTTTGACTGAACTTGCAACAGAGGTAACATCACTTGATTGGGCTTTATTGCCGTAGGGAATAGGCACAACACTGGTGCCAATTGTGGTTAAACACACATCGATTGTTGTTAACTTACCACCGCTATCTTGATGCACAGCGGTACGGCCATTAATAAGCACATTTTGCCCAGAGACTGTAGCGGTTTGCGGTGCCTCTGATTCTGTATCTTTAACTAATTGCTGCTCTGTACCTGCTTGCCAACCTAAATGATTCGACACTAAATCTAAAAAGGCACGAGGGTTATCGATTGGTTTGTTAACGTCCATATTGGTCTGCGGTTCGTTCCACGGCAGAATTGGCTGGTTTTTCTCGTTATCCCATTGTGGTGGCGGAATAATGTAATCTGGAATAAACCGATTAACCAGTTCACCAAGTGTATGCTCTCGGTACTTGGGTCTGGCTATTTCATCTAAAAAAGCAGATTCGCCTTCAGAGCGGTCCGAAAAAATGGCAATACCATTGGCTTTGCCAAGTGCACCGTTGCTTCGTGCACTATTGGTTAGACCAAGTAATGTCGGGTTATTATGGCGCCATGTAACACTGCCGCCGCTTCGTACGTCAGCAGTGAGTGCGTCTATGTCGTATTGTACGCTGCCTGATTCTTTGCCAGCCATGGCATTTATATATGACATTCGCTTTCACTCCTTGAAATCTTAAATAGCTGTTCAGTTGGCTGATTGAACACCACAAAAACGTGTTCAGTGTCAGCCATCAGCGGGTTATGCAAATAGCTTCCAGCTAATGCAAATGCCGCAGATTGGTTTGCCACGCCTTGATAACCCAGTACGGTATTTAGTTCGGCAAACTCTATTAGTTCGTCATCATTTTTATAGTGCTTTTGGGTATAACTAAACCACTGTTTTTGCCATTCATACGACTGCATGCCAGCAAAAATAAAGGAGTCACTAACCTGTATGTTTGCCCTTTGAAGCTGAGTAGGCATTGACTCATCAAAAGTCGTGGCTTTTAAACAACCTTGTCTGTGTACCAACAGTGCATAGCCACCTTCGCCATAAATTACGCCGCTAGGGCCATTTACAACTTGTACTGTGTGGTGTTTGGCTTGCTCAGAAACGTATTCAAAATCATTACACGAATCAACGGCAACTACGAGGGTATCGAGGTCGGTTGCTTCGAGCTGCCAATCGCTTACCTGCTCAAAGGCTGGTGTTTGCTCAGGCATTGCGTTAGTCAATAATTCACTTAATGTGTCATCATCAATCAGCGGCTCGCCATTACTGGCGTGCGGTAATATAAACTGAACTTTATTGACCCTAAATGAACAACAAAGTTTTTTTAACTCAATATTTTCAATAACATGAGACAAAATTAGCAAGCAACGAGTTTGCCTATCAAACCCAGCAAGCTCAGTCAGTTCTACAAATACATAAGGGGCATCTAAACTAATATCACAGCGGATCAGCGCTTTGCTTGGCTTTGAATACAACATTTGGTTTGCCACCGATGTATAAAAACTTTCGGTATAACACCCTGCGGCATTAACATGATAAAGAGTATCAAACTGCATCGTTACCTCCCTGCTCAGCTACAATTATATTGCTGCTACTTGCCACATTGTCACTGTTGATATGTCCGCGCCATAACAGCGAAAAGCACTGTGCGTCCGAATCAATCACTAAGGTATCGCAGTGCATGTCGATATCATGCCTCGTTAACGTATTAACCACTTGTACTATTGGCTTAAGCACAGGAAGCTCTACTGTTTGTTGTTGGCCATATTCTTGTAATGGATATAATCCGGTTAACGAAAACGCCCAGCCTTTTGTAAACACTTGCTTTGTTTGTTGATCTGCCGGGGCTGTATTATAAAAGTTGCTAGCCAATGACGTTTTGAACGGGTACTTACCAGCCATGAGCGCTTGTTCGTCAATCTCTGGCATTAATTCTATACGCGGTGACCAATGACTCGGAATTGCCGAAAAGCCAGCAACACTTACTTGATGACTTGGTTTTCTTAATACCTCGTTGGCATATTCTATCGCAGGTAAAGGCTGCCCTATTGCGTGCTTGTTTTTCAGTTTAAAGCCAACACCTATAGGATTTTCGAGGCTGTAATCGCTTTGATCATGATGTGCTTTGCCCCCAAACGAACGGCTATAGCAAACAGCTGTTGGCGTAATTGGGCTAGGATCTGTTGCGACAGGGCCAAGCAGTGAACGGCGCCATTTACGTTCGCCAGTAAGGCGTAATCGCTTTTTAATTATTGCTGTGTCGTTTGCAGCTAAACCTAGCTCAACCTCAATAACACGCGCAGTTTTGCCCTTTGGCGGGTACGCAGTAAAGTTGCCATACACTTCGAAACCTTGCTTAAATGCCACTTGTTCATTCACTGCCACCAGCGGCTCGCTAGTCGGATCACCGCTATATTCGTCGGCCATGACGATTTCAACACACGGTTCCATTAAGCTAGTATTGCCTTTTTCATCAAACTCAAAGCTCTGTTTTACCAAAACAACATGAGACGCAGTGCCATCTGCTTGCCAACCTTCAAACACGCTTGCTTGCCAAGGAGTAAAGTTATGCAGCATGTTGTGCTCCTGCTATTAACTTTTGCCACTGAACTGCTGTTTGCTGAGTATGATAAAGACCACAGGCCAGTGTTAATTCAAACTGAGGGGCAAATACTCGCTGTACAATCTCGCCTGCCAATTCTGCTAAGCCTTGCTCTGGCTGCGCTTTTGTAAAACTCACGCCTTTTAAAACACACTCTCCTTTGCTTAAAGCCAGTGCTTGCCTAACATGCTCTGCATCATGCAAGTTTATACCGGCTTGCACATGATGCTGATTTTGCGTGCTTACCAGTGTTAAGGCTTCTGCTTTTGCAAGTGGTCTATCTGTTAACGTTAGCCAAGCCTGATAAGCTGCTTGCTGTGTTTGCGCAACGCCCATAAGCTCTATCACCAATACCAGCGCTGATTTATACACAAAGTGGCTTAATACGGTTTGGCAAAATTCTGGGTGCGCTTTACAAAATAAAGCACAAGGCTCATGCCAGCGACTATCGCCAAGCAGCCCCGCTAATTGTAATAACTGCGCTTTTTGTGAAGGCTCACTGGTACTCGAAAACACTTTAAATACCTTATCACTAAGGCTGTTATCGCCTTGGCAATAGCAATTGACTAAAGCGGCAAATACCAAAGTAAAATCAGTATGAGCGAGTGCTTGTTGTAACTCAGCATCATTTAAAGGCTGCGAGAACAAAATAGTTTTAAGCTGCTGCGGTAATGACTCTTTGCCCTCTAGCACTGTGGCTCTGAGTGCTTTTTGTTCTGGGATAGACCAATACCTAAGTTGCTGCGATAACAAAGTATAAACAGGCAGAGCTTGCTGCTTTTTAAGCGCTAAAAAATAGTCACTGTTATCTTGCTCAGGTGCAGCCATTAAACGTGTTGCGCAAAGCGCAAAAATGGCGTGCTGGTCGCTCGCTAACGCGATCTCACAAAAATCATCACAGCTAAGTTCAGCAAGGTCATTAAAGCTGTTCCCATTGAAGTAGTCGCACGGTGACTGCTGCTTAAGCGATGCCAGCACATAAAGGTGATTAAGCACTTGATGCTCTAACACTTTTTGTCTTGCAAGACTATACGCCCCTGACGCAAGTAGCTTTTCACGGTGCGCCATTAAAGTGGTAACGCGCTGTTGATGCTGTTTTAACTTAGAAACCGCTGCAAACATATTAATTAAGCCTAATCGGCCAACCTGCCAAGGTAAGGTCTTGTTGGCTATTTGCAGTAATATCTTCGCCTTCAAGCACGATAGTGCCATCGGCAAATACTTCGATGCTGCCCTTTGCGGTTTGCAAGCTAACGCTTTGCTCTGCGGCAATAATAATATGCCCTGCTTCGTTGCTAATGTGAGCCGCCGGAGATTGTTCAGGTGCGGCTAAAAGTGCCGTTACAATCACACCTTGCTCACTGTGTAGCACCACAACTTGGCTACCTATTTTGCAACACGATACATGGGCAGCTTGCAAAGCAACATCAAAACGAATGTGATTAATAACCACGCTCAAAGCTTTACCCTGAGGTGACACTTCACTGACCTCTGCGAGGCTTTGTTGCTGATCAAATAACTGAGTTACTGTGGCTGTCATTTTCAGTCCTTGAAATTAGTTATTACTTATTGCATTGCCTTTAATAGCAATGTTTCTAGCCGATAGAGTGATATTGGTGGCATCGATAGTTAAATTACCCGCAGCATCAATCTCTAAACTTGCACCACCTTGGCTAAGCTGGATAGAGCCTCGACCTTCGCCTTTGATGGTGATATTTGCCCCGCTAGAGAGGTTCAAATCACCATTTTGCGCTTGAAACTCAAGGTTGCCATCGACCGAGTAGACACTAAAATCTTGCTCACTTTGCAAGTTAAGTTCTTGCGCTGCTTTCAGTTCGCTACTGCCATCAGTCGCTTCGATACGGGTATCGGCATCAGACTTTAATGTTAAGTCAGCCGCAGCCGTTACCTTAATATCACCCTCGCGTGTTTGAACTTGTAGGGTGTTTTCAACACGATTAGTAAAATCGTTGGCAGCGGTAAAAATGGCGTCATTTTCAGCAACAAACTGAAGGTTCTCTTTGGCTGAAATTTTGACGTCACCTTCCACTGATTTGAGTGTTGCTTGATGGGCATTCTCGGTGGCATCTAACAACAATTGGTTTTTATTTTCTTTATTTGCAAGGCTAATTTTTTCTTCACCGCTTTTGTCATCCATGATCAAGCTATGCCCAGCACGGGTAACAAGCTTATTCTCTGTCGGATTTTGGCTGGTAACCGGGTTTGGGCAGCTCTGATTATAAAGCGCGCCTAAAATAATCGGCCTATCTAAGTCGCCATTTTCACCGGTTACTAACACTTCGGTGCCCGTCGTTAACGGAAAATGCATACCATGGCCACTGCCACCATATTGCTGTAGTAAGCGCGTTGGGCGGCTTTCTTGGCCTTCACCGTCTTGGTTAAACGGTAAGCGCACTAAGTAATTGCCATCGTCGTCAACCTCTTGCTCAATGGTGGCATTAAATGTTGCAAATACACGACGTGCAGGAGACAGCTCAGCTCTAAACTCAACGGATGCAGGCAATAAATAGGCTTGGTTTTTATAGGTTAACCCTTTAACTTGCGAGCCATATTCTACTGCCGCAGATTGGCTGCCTTTGTGATCAACACGCGTAATTAAATACAGCCCTTTATGATCAGGGTGGTCATACACTGTCAACAACATACCGGGTCTTAAGGCACGGCAATCAGTATCAATAATTAATTGTTCACGCTGACAATCAAAGGCTTGTTGACGTACTTTAGCCAGCGAATTACCTATATTGGCATTAGGAAAGTTATCTGCATAATGACTATCATCACCAAACCCTGGGTAACTGGTATTATTTGCGGTCGACACATTTAAGTTACCTTGGGCTTTGTAGTTGTAATCATTAAGCGACACACTTTGTGGATGCAGCTGTGCTTTACGGCTTATTGCAAAAATGGTTTCGCTATTTCGAACTTGCCCTGATGGCGGCACATAGCTCAGGCTTACATCATCACATAAGGACGAAAAGTCTTTACTGCTATTACATACTTTGAAGGTGCAATCACCCCCTGTTTGCTCTACAAAACCATACACAAAGCCATACTTACGCATCAAACGCGTAACAAACTCATAGTCTGTTTCGTTGTATTGAACCGTCATTTCAAGGGTTGGGCCCGACGCTTGAATACTAAACTTTTGCATTGGAAAACCAGCTTTAGTAAATACGCTTTTTACTATGGCAGCTGGATCCATCATGGTGAAAACACGGTTAGAGTGTTGGTGCTTCAACAAGGTTAAATAAGAACTCATGGTCAGCGTATAGTGATAACCCTGATGGCTTTGCCCATGTGCAGTAAAAGCACTGATGATCCCAGAAATCGTGCGGTCGCTCATTGACCACACTAAATTGAGCTTGGCATCTTTACCTAACAGCATCTCGGCACTGAGGTGCTCTTGACTTAACACTTGAATAGAAAAAGCAAAGTCTTCACATAGGCTGTCATTGCTTGATTCAAAATCGGTCACCGAAACCATGCCATCCGGTAACCCTTGCACGCTGACACTAAAATGACTGGTGTTGGCTTTTAGTTCATTTAGGCTATCCATGAATCCCATTGTTCAAATCCTTTATGCTTGGTCCGCAAAGGTTGCGGTAATTTCATCATTCTCATCAACAGCTAGAGTGAGAATATCTGGCATGTCATCCTCTGCCATAAACTCTAAAATTGATTTCGCAATGCCTGGCAATATTTGCTGCTCTATCACCGCATTTACCATGCGCGCACCACTGTCTGATAACTGGCACTGTTCGGTCAGTTTGTTAAGTACGGTTTCATCAACACGTAGCTGCATTTTGTGATTATTCGCTAAACGCTTGGCAATACCGTCTAGTTTCAAACTGACAATAGATTGCAGTGCCTCTTTATCGAGCGCTAAATAAGGAATAACTTGCATACGCGCTAAAAGTGCCGGAGCAAAAAATTGCAGTAACTGCGGCTTAATTAGCTCTGTTAGTACTGTAATTGAAGGAACTTGCCATGGGCTGCCGTCTTCATTCAAAGGGGCTTGTTCATTATTCAATGCTGCGTTGATTTGGTCTTGATTTTCAATGTCGGCATGTTCATCGTCAGTCGGTTCAGTTAAATCAATGACATTAGGTGGCGTGCAAGCATCAATAAGCTCAGCAGATCCTAAGTTTGAGGTCATGATGATCACGGTATTTTTAAAATCGATTTCGCGACCTTCGCCATCGCGCATACTGCCACGCTCAAAAACTTGGTAGAACATGTTTAGTACATCTTTATGTGCTTTTTCTACTTCATCGAGTAAAATTACCGAGTACGGACGCTGCCTAACAGCTTCTGTTAATACCCCGCCTTCGCCGTAGCCAACGTATCCCGGTGGCGAACCTTTAAGCTGCGATACTGTATGCGCTTCTTGATACTCGCTCATGTTTATGGTGGTTAAAAACTTTTCACCACCAAATAGTTGCTTAGCTAAACATCGTGCTGTTTCGGTTTTACCCACCCCAGAAGGGCCAGCTAATAAAAACACGCCAAGCGGCCCATACTCATTGCTTATACCTGCCTTACTTACACGCAATGTTTGGGCAATTTTCGCAATGCCTGACTGCTGACCGATCACTTCTTGGCTTATGGCTTTTTCAAGGGTAATCAAATTGCTTATTTGGTCTTTCACCATCGCGCCAACAGGTACGCCTGTCCACTGAGAAATAATTTGCGCGACGGCATCGGCATCAACTTCACTGTAAAGGCCATTATCTTGGGTGTTCTGTTCTTTTAGCGTTTGTCGTAAGTTAAGTAACACAGAGCTATCTAATTCATTTTGCGAATTAGCTTGCTTAAACTCATTGATTTGGCCTAATGTCGAAATTTGTGACTCACGCGCGCTCGTCAATGTTGCTAAGTTGCTCTGCGCTGCATTTAGTTCTTGTTGTAAGTGCAGCAATTTGTCCATATCAACCGCCAAACCTTGCTCGCTTTCTGCTGCAATGCTTTGGATACGTGTTTCAAGGTAATTAATGTGCTCACGCTCAGCTTCAATGGCTGCAGGATCAGTCGCAAACGACATTCGAACTCTTGCCGCAGCGGTATCTAGCACATCAATGGCTTTATCTGGTAGTTGACGACCCGTGATATAACGTGACGACAAGACCACTGCAGCTTCTATAGCATCATCAGTTATTTGAATGTTGTGATGTTGTTGATACTTATCTTTCAAACCCGCTAACATTAGTTGAGCTGCTTGCTCCGTTGGCTCATCTACTTTAATAAGTTGAAAACGGCGCTCAAGTGCAGCATCTCGCTCAAAGTATTTTTTGTATTCACTCCACGTGGTTGCAGCGACTGTGCGTAACTCACCTCGGGCAAGCGCAGGCTTTAGCAAGTTAGCCGCATCACTCATACCAGCATCGCCACCAGCACCAATTAATGTGTGGGCTTCATCAATAAACATGATGATAGGGGTGGTTGAGTTTTTTACTTCATCGATCACAGTTTTTAAACGGCGTTCAAATTCACCTTTAACCCCTGCACCGGCTTGCAATAGGCCCATATCTAACACCAGTAATCGTACACCTTTAAGATCATCAGGAACCTGACCATCAACAATACGCTGAGCAAATCCTTCAACTACTGCCGTTTTACCTACCCCTGGCTCACCCACTAAAATTGGATTGTTTTTACGACGACGGCAAAGCACATCAACCATCATGCGAATTTCGTCATTGCGACCAAGCACTGGGTCAATTTTGCCTTGTTTCGCTTTCTCGGTAAGGTCTTCACAATACTCATCAAGAGCACCACCTTGACCACTTTGCTGCTCAGCAGCAGTATGCTGAGCACTTTGTTTTGCCTGTGGATTTAATCGCTCACTTGAGTTTTGGCAAAGCTTATCGAGGTTTTCAGCCATAAAACGGGCGTCAATTTTTTCAAGTAACGCAGGCAATTGCAGCACAGGGCTGTATGGCAATAACTCAGTTAAAGCATCAATCAACGCAGCACCAGTGATCCAGTCACTTTTGTGCTGCACATTTGCACTTAACCAAGCTCGCTCAAGCCATTCATAAAGTCGACGAGAAAAAACAGGCTTACTCTGGTTACCCGCAGGTTGGCGGTTTAAAAAGTCGAGCAGCTCATGCCACACTGCGTCTTGATTAATATTAAAAAAGTGAAAAATATGCTCTAAATCGCCGTTACTACCTTCTTCCATCAACTTAATTAATAAATGTTCAGGTAACACTTCATAGTGACTACGACTGCTTGCAAACCCTGCCGCTGACTCAAGTGCTGTTGCAGTATGGCCATTTAGTTTGTCGATAAGCTGCTTTATGCCTTTTGCATCCATGTTGTTTTCCTTAAATCCTGATTACTTTTAATGTTGATATTGTTGATGTGTGTAACTGTGCACGCTGATATTTGCTTCAGCGCATCCTAAATAAGAGTTGTGACCGAGTAGCAAATCGTTTTGCCCTAAGGCTTGCTCTGTTACTGCTTGATTAGCCACCTTAATTTGACAAATCCATTGCACATTACTAGGTAAATGAGTGCTTAACATGGCAGCCATTTTCTTGCCTTGTGAGTGCTGAGGATTAAGCGCTATCGCGGTATCAGAATCCACAGGACCAATCACTATGGTCAGTACGCTACCACTGACTAATACGCGCTCGCCAAGAACCGCTGACTCGCCTAACACCATCTGTTGATCTTGACCAAATGAACTTGGCGAGTCTATTTGTTGCCAATTTGCACGGGTGTCATCCACAGTCAGTTGCTCAACCTCTAGTGAGTGGCGAAGTAATTGCGCTAAACCCGCAGCGCTGGTTTGTTTTAAACTGGCGATACCGCACTGAACTTTTTGCTCAGTTTTGGTTGATAAGATGGCTTCGATTAAATGGTCGAATTGCTCTGCACCACGGCCTTCAACATTGATGTGCGACTTTTTCCATGCTTGAAACAATTGGCAATAAAGCACATGATTAAACATGTCTAAAAACTGCCTTACTCGGCCCCCACTTTCTTGATCACTTGCCGCCTGCTCGAGTAAATAATGTGGCATAGGTGCATCTACACCATACAAGCCTAAAAATGATGTCGACAAACTTAATCGGCCACGGCCAAGGTTATCTAATTCACAGCTGCGAACATCCGTGGCAGGAAAGCCAAGTTCTTTATAAGGCTTAAAGATAACTCGCTCGCTAATCCCTTTTTCAAGTTCTAAAGGGGTTGCCCAATGTTTTTCAATTAGGCTCATCGCCTTAAACAAATTAAACTGCCAAGGAGCTGCAATCAGCTTTTCTATTGGTTCAGGTAACTTTGCCCAAACAGGGTGATTTATTGACTCGTGCATATTCATAACTGATAACTCTTGCCCGGTTCAATTTCCCAGCAGTGGGTTTTATAACTTGGAATCGCATTGACTCGGGTCTGCACGCTCTCGTTAATTGGCGCATACATTAGAAAGAACTGATGCAGCATATTGCAAAAGTGGTATAAGTCGGCATCACAAACAAATTTGCTTTCATCAATATCAATCAGTACATCAACACCTTTAATAAAAATGCCACGCTTAATTTGACTAATCGGTGTTGCGGTAATTTTTTGAATGCTATCAATACGTAATCGGTTTTCAGCTTTTTGTGACCAATCAAATAATACCAGTAAGCGTTTTAATTCGGTGACTTGTGTAATCTGTGAAAACTTCACATTTAATAGGCTTATCAACTGCCAATGCTTTGGTTGTTCAGGGCATGGCAAATAGTTAGTCGGGCGAATTACATTTTCTACATTGGCAATGCTTGGCATATCTGGGCCGCCAATGTTTAAATCGCCCTCTTGGAGTAACTGCCTTGGCCAACCAGCATTAAAAACGGTTAAATCAACCGATAAGGTTTCTTTTTCTTCTTCAAGGTTAAATGGCAGCTGTAAATAGTGGCACGGCGCAGCCCCGCCCACATCTTTCGTTAAAACGGTAAACAGTTTCTTTTCGTCTTCAAATACGCTTTGATATCTGGGGGTGTAATCATACGATTTGCCACTTAACGAGTTGCGTCCTTTAACCTCATTAACGGTGTAACTGAAGATATGATCTGTTCTGTTTTGATCAGCGGTGATCATATAATCAGTGCGGTTTGACTCTATGCGTATTGGCTCTGCAGGTTGTGCAAACAAATTAATAGCTGGCACGCAATTGAGTAAAATATTATCGCGGCTTAATTGATGACCCGGCGGTAATTTACTACTGCCTCTAAACACTAGCTCAAATCGATCAATATGCTCAGGTAAGGTCAGATCTTTTAAACCATCAAAGCGCATAAAGTAAAAACGGTCTTTCGCGTTAAAGTAGTCTAACAGCAGCGCATAGCCCGGATGGCTTTGTTCTGCATGCGGTAATAAAGCGCCATCTATATCTAAATAAGTAGCACTACAACCTTTTACTTTTAACTTTTTATTATGTTCAAAATGCGAGGGGCCAAAATCAAGCTCTGTAAACTGCTCTGCTGTTTTTAAAAGCTTAAACAAAGAACTACATAAAGGCGTATCACCACGTAAGTAAAACTGTAAATTTGCAAGGTCGTAATTTTTGCGCTCACCTTGGCAAACAAAACGTAGGCCAATACGTAGCTCAGACCCTAAATGCGACTCTTGATAACGCACATGCTCAACATCAAGAGGACTAACTTGTAGGTCGTGCGTTGTTGTAAAGGTGATATGTTTTTTATCAACCACTGACTTATCAGCGCTTAGCGTCAGCCCTTTTTCAATAAGATGTGATTTTTGCATTGCTAGCTTAGGGCTAAACTTTACAACCGTGCTTGATGGGTAATAGCTCAATAATATAGGGCATAGCTGACGCAGCACTTGCTCTGAGACCTCAGGAACAGACTCATCTAAACGCTTTTGCGTATGCGCAGTTAAATAGGCAACACCTTCTAGTAGTCGTTCAATATGGGGGTCACGATCTTTTAGCGCATCGATATTTAACATGCCTGCGTGCTCAGGGTAATGCTGAGCAAACTGTTTGCCGGCTTGGGTTAATAAGCGCATTTGTGCATCAAAATACTGTTGCATTGAACTATCCTTTTACGCTGAATTAATCAAACTGCTTGGCATGCTCTGCCACATCGGCTTTACCACCCGACTCAAATCGGGTGTTAAGTTTGATACATTGTCCTGAGGTTAAAAATGCTTGTATATCAAGCCTAATCACGCAATTTTCTTCACGAATTTCCATAGGAATGACATTGGCATAGCGAACTCGTGGCTCGTATTTTTCTATCAATTTTTTAACTTCAAACGCCAAGGTGTGCTGTGAATACGGAAGGCCCTCGTAGATATCTTCGACATCAGGCAACCCATAATCGGCCAAATGTTTTAACACGCCACGACGCGCATTAAGTAATTCATTTAGATGTTTGCAGACACTGTTTTGCTCATCAGTTTGAAAACCTTGATGACCATTTCGTGTGACTGGTTGAGTTAAAAAATCGAATAACGCCATAAACTTACCTCTAAGAAAAGGATATGCTTTCGCATATCCTTTAATTTTGCTGACTTATCGACCTTCAGTCCAAGAGTCAGAGAACTCGATGTTGCCATCAAGGTAAGTCCACGTAATGCGCTTATAACGTAGGCTAACTGTTTCAAGGTGCGGGTAACGCTCCTTGTCTAAGTCTTTTACGTTATGCATTGTTGGTAGAATTGAGGTGATTTTTACATCTTCCAACTTGTGGCAGAAATATTCACGCTCGGTCCCTGTGTCATCAATACGGTACCATTTAAGCTCAAGTTGCTTAAGTGTTTGACCGTTTGAGCACGCTTTGTACAGGTATGGTGTTGCTGCATCAACCGCTTTTGTAATAACAAAAGGTTCGTGCTTACGAGTACCTGTTAATTCGCCTGTGTCGTTATCTGTAGGAATGCGAAGTTCATGATCAAAGTGTAGGATCTCAATTGAACCTTCACGCTCTGCAACAGTTACAGAACCTTTGATGTCATTACCTTGGTCATCCTTTAACCACATATACGCTGGAATTGCCATTTCATTATTCTCCTTTTAGAATGAATTGTTTCCTGTTTAATGGCATAGGCATAAACAACCTTGTTTATGCCCCCCAAAAAGCCCGATGCTTCATGCCACTGGGGAACATGTCCCAAGTTGGCTGCAACCAACTTGGGGCCATTCTTTTACACCAACCAGCTACTCACCAAATTGACGTCTTTACACAGCCTGCTTAAATCCGTTTCATCGGCGGCTTGGCAGTTCATTTTTCGCCAGGCATTTGCCCAACAAGCGCAAGGCGAACATCAATACCTTCAACTTGGAAGTGCGGCACAATGTAAGTGCTCACGCGGTAATAACCTGGGTTACCTGGGATCTCAGATACCGTTACTTTTGCATCTTTGAGCGGGTGTGTTGCAATTAACGACTCATCTGGGTTATTCATCTTCGTTACCAACGCACCAAGCCAATCGTTTAGCTGCTGCTCTAGCTCATGACGAGGTTTGCTCGAACCAATATTTTCACGCTGCAATACTTTTAAGTAGTGAGCAATACGCGATACTAAGAAGATATAAGGTAAACGCGAGTTAATACGGGCGTTTGCAGTTGCTTCAGCTGTTTCAAGTACTTGCGGTTTCTGGGCACTATTTGCCGAGAAGAAACACGCAAAGTCAGAGTTTTTGTAATAGCTAAGAGGAATAAAGCCTTGGTTAGCAAACTCAAGCTCTTTGGTCTCTGAGATAAGCACTTCTGTAGGGATTTTAGTTTCAGAGCCCTTACCAGCTTCAAATGAATGCAAAGGTAGATTTTCAACTTTACCACCTGATTGCGGGCCGCGAATATTCACCGACCAGCCATTATCATGGAAACTACGAATAATATTGGCAGCAAATGCAAATGTTGCATTACCCCATAAATAGCGCTCGTGATGCTGACTGTTCACATCTTCTTGGTAGTTAAAGTTACGAATTGGGTTTGTTTCACCATACGGTAAACGTAGTAAGAAACGCGGGAAAGCAAGACCAATATAACGAGAGTCTTCTGACTCGCGGAAGTTTTTCCAACGTAAGAATTCAGCACGCTCCATATAAGAGCCAATATCTTGAATTTTAGATACTTCGTCTAATGACTCTTTTAAGAAGAACTTAGGACCTACGCTGCCCATAAATGGACAATGCGCCGCTGCCGAAACGCGCGAGATTTCTTGGAGTAGTGAAACGTCTGGCGCTGAGCAATCAAACTCAAAGTTAGACACCATAGTCGATACAGGTTCGCCCCCAGGGGTATCATAATCTGATGTGTAAACATGCTTATATAACGCTGATTGTGTTGTATCTGGCGCTTCTTCAAAATCATCACGCAATGTTTCTTTATCAACATCGAGCATTTCAATTTTAATATTCGCGTTATTTGGCGTGCGGTTAATTAAATAACGCAGTGAACGCCACGCTGATTCTACTTTTTGAAAATCAGGGTGATGTAAAATTTGATCCAACTGCTGCGAAATAATGGTGTCTACTTTTGCAATATAATCATCAAGCAACAGCTTATCGATGCGAGTTACCGCTTCGCCACTGGTACCCGCCATATCTAAAAAGACATTAATAGCGGCAGTAAGGCGCTCATTCGCACGTGTTTCTGCTAGATTACCTGCATCTCTAAATGTATCTAACTTGATTTCATCGCCTACAGGGGCAATATCAACCATGTTACATAAGTTTTCATAAGTTGATAATGGCGCTTGCTCTACCGTGTGAGCAGCTACATTTAATTGTTCTTGCATTGACATAGCGGCGTCCTTATTCCGTCACAGGTTGTTTTTCGTCTTCAGAAGCAAGCGGCGCTATTTCATCTAGCTTCGCTTTTAGCTCATCAAGTTCTGGTTGGTTTTGTAAAACACGTTCCAACTCTTTTCTAAGTGATGAGTTATCAAGAAGGTTTGACTTCAAGTCACGTAACAAATTACGCATTGCCATCATTTTGTTTAATTCAGGCACCTGTGCAGCAACCTGCTCTGGATCAAACGATTTAAATGAATCAAACTGCAAATTAACATTGATATCACCGTCGCCTTTAATCTTATTTGCCACCTGAAAGTTCGCTTTTGGCGCGATATCTTTCAGTACTTGCTCAATGTTATTTTTATTGATCGTCACGCGTTCGCGCTCAGCAAGTTCTTGGCTATTCTGACCATTAGAATAGTCACCAATAACCAGCATTTTTAAAGGCAATTCGCTTTTTTGTGATGCCCCATCAGTATCAAGCTCTAACGATATGTTGATCCGAGCTCGTGGGATCTCTTTTTGAAATGTATCTGTCATGTTTCTTCCTTTGCAGTTTGTTTGTCTAACGACTAAATTCCAATTAGGCGTGTTACACCCACGCTATTGCTTGAGCCGGGTTTGTAACCATCATTCGCTGACTAATTTGCTTAGCAGCTAAACTCATGTCATCACTCTCTGTCTGAGACAAATTGGCGTAACATTGCTTGGCGAAACGCCATACTTCCATGCAAAACTGTTGTTGCCACTTCGCTAATTGATAAGTTTCAATTTGCTCGAGTAATTCGGTTAAAATTGCCAATGCGTGCTCATAATGTTCTGCTTTAAGTAACAACTTAGCTTTAAGCAATTGACTTTGAGCTTGGTCGAATCCAGTTGGCGTACTTAATTGTGCAACCAAGCTAAGGGCTGCACTTAACTGCCCTTTTGCAACTTGCTCGCTTAAGGCTATGTAATGCTCGTCAAATGGATTTGCTTGCACTTGAGTTGTTTCATTTTGCGAAGCATGTGAATTGGCAATGTCTAATAACGCTTCTTTGTTCTGTGGGCTGCATAACCCCGAACCATCGTCATATTTTAAATTGGTTAATAACGGAAATTGACTGACTAAAGAGACTAGCTGTTGCTCTAACCACTGTACTAATTTTGCTTTATTTAGCTGTTTCAGCGCTGACAAAGTAAGCATTTGCAGATTCAAATTAAACTGCATAGCGCCTTCCATAAACAAACCCTCAGCAAGTAACAATGCTTGCTCTGCTTGTTCAGTTGCCAGTGCGTTTTCAATGGGGGCGAAGGCAGCCGCACGCGGTGCTGGCAGTCTTGTTTTGCCATTTTCATTGGCAGGTAACGCTAATCCAGACCAACGTGCTGCACGCGAGAGCTTTAACACCCGTTCAATGTTGTTTTGTTCTTTATCAAAATTAAGCAGCTCACGAATTGCTGCTAGGTAAGCACTATCGCTGGCAATGTCAGCCACTTTAGGTGCAGTGGTCACTGGTTTTGCCTGAACAACTTGTTGCGCTACGGGCTCAGTCGTTGGCTCGCTGACCACTTTTGTCTGGTGTGTTTCAGGCTCTGCTTTAACTTCTGGTTCTGGCTTAGCGACAGGATTGCGAATTACTTGCTCTTTTACCCACTCATTCAGAGTTGATAAAGGCCCTGAGTCAGCATCAAGTACAGGCACTGAAACCTGATTATATTCAGCTAACACAGTCTCTAATTCAGCCCATTGCTCAGGGCTAGATGATTGAGCTTGGGCGATTCCTTTTAAGCGTTCTTGCTGCTGTAAAAACCACGTGTTAACCGCACAACGCATACGTGCTTTTAAAGGGTGAACCTGTTCACTAAACTGGCTTAATAGTTGATTAAACAGTTTTAAAGAATGAGTTAAACCCACCACGCCAAACTCACTGGTAGCCGCAAGGCACAAGTAGCTCACTATACGTAAATCTTTACTTTGGTTTTGCAAAAGATCGGTGGCTTGAATAAACATGACTTTAAAATCAACTTCGCCCACACCTGACGATGAAGCTTTAAGTGCTTTAAAGGTTTCTTCGTATTTTAGATCTTCACCACACGCTAGCCCCGAAAGTGGCTTACTAAGCTCTTCAAGCCACAGCTCCCAGCTGTTATGGGTATGCGGATTAACTACACTCATGCTTTGCACCACCTTCTGAGCGCATCGTAAACACTCACATTGTCCATATCAGCAAAATTAAGGCTGTATTCGCTCGGCACTTTGTCTAGTGACAGATTTACTAAATCAATAATGTCTTTTGACTTATCCTCAGCAAGCCACACTGAACCAAAATAAGAGGCCGGTACAGGGCGGCAAAACACCGTTAGGCTCGGTTGTGAGCTTTCATTTCCTAGCTGGTAAAAGAACCAAGGTTGCCAATTATGATCGGCAACGATCGAAGCAATTAAATGTAGCCAAAAACCTGCAACTAGGGCACTTTCGTGACTAAAGTGTGGCATGGGTAGACGAATACCAAATTGTGTACGTAGGCAACCTCTATTCGCAATCGACTTTAATACCGCTGAAAGCTCTTCAATTAAAACCGCTCGGTGATGAATGTCGTTGATCCCTAAATGCTGCCAAACCACACTCATCGGAATACTGCGTAATTTATCAAGCTCTTGATTTAGATTTGGCTGCTGCTTTAATGCATCAGCCACTTTACTATACGATTTAGCTTGCTCAGCCATCGCATCAATTGAATGTGCTTCAACGATGCGCTGATTAACCCCTAATAGGTGCTCAATAACATGACTTGCATATAAAAATAGAAAAGCAGGGTGACGTTTGTAAGTCTCAAGTCCGCTATGGATAAACGAACTAAACGGGTAAAAACGACCACTGCTATCAGTGCTTGGCTGTAAAACACCTAACAAACTACTGTCGTCACTATTACCAGATACAAAAAATAACGAAGAAACACCATTTAATGCAGTTGTTTTACCGCCAATAACACCTCGGTTTATATGCGCGAAACCTTCTTGCAACCAATGGTCTAGTGCTACTGATTCCCTAGAAGATATATTTAACTTTACAAAGTCAGGCCTAACAGGTGTTTTACCCATGTACCCATAGGTAAACTGCTTAACCAGCGTTGGCGACTTTTTCTTGGTGAACAAATTAAACATACTTGCCCCTATTGAACCGAGGCTCTACTTGCTTGCGCAAGTTGTGGCTTAGGTGCAAACAACGAATTAGGCAATGCAAAAGAGGTCAACATGTACTTTGAAAAAATACCGCTATTGCGACCAGACTTTAATGAGAACTGGACTGTTAAACTTTGCTCTGATTTATCAACTAATTCCCAGGTAGCAAGAAACTCTGTACCCTTAATCCATTTCACATTTGCTTCGTTAAGTACTTTTAATAAAGCCCATGGACCATCTTGCTCAATAGTGACTCTTCGTCCGGCGTTATCTAAACCATACAAAATAGCTTTTTCTGCTGCGCCTCTTCCTGGCCATGAGAAATTACGCCACTCTTCCGGTTCATTTCTATAACGATAACCTTGCTCAGAGAAACCTAAATACGTTTCGCGAATGCCTTTTTGTGGAACAGGCATCATTTGGAAGTTAAAACCAGCCGCGTCTGAGCCGTTCAAGAATAAAGAGCGTGTTACTTTATTTGCTTTTGTTAAACCGTCTAATAACTCTTGATTAAAGCCAATCCCCACACCGTTCCATTGCTTTTCTTCCCATACACCTCGGCGTACTTTCATGAAAGGTTTAAGTTGGCTATTAATAAAGTTCCAAAGCACCCCAGTTTCACTATTTAAGAACTCAGAAACATCGGCAATAGCAGCATCAGGGCCAGTCAAATTGAATGGGTACTTGCCAGCAATGCTGTTGCTATACATGGTATAAACTTGGTTTTCCCACTCTTCATTTAACTGGCTACGTGCTTTTGCCATGATACTTGCAATACCTGACTGCAATGGCGCTTTGAATAGCACGTCAAGCGTGTCTTTTGTTTCTGGGTCTAGCGCTCGAGTTTGGCTTTCTATAATGATCCAAGACGATTGCAATGCATTATCTTGGCTATTTCCAGACAATAAGTCTTGTACAAACACCATTGCTTGCGCATCATCTTCATTGCTAGCAGCCATCGCTTTTATATCTGAGTGAATGCTGCTCAAAGAACTAATGTACTGACTCATATAATCAGACATCTGCTTATCTTCATCATGCTGCGAGAAGCGACGCAAGTCAGCAAAACGCGTTTCAAGTTCAGGGGCTCTAACAGTACTAACTTGAGAAAAATCAGGGCGCTCTGCAACTTGTTTTGCTAACTTTCCTTTGGCCACTTTTTTAGCCGCCGTATCTGTTGCACCAGAAAGAATGGTCGCTATTTTGTCGTTGTTTGCACTTACAGCAGATGGTTTATCTGCAACA
The DNA here is from genome assembly GCF_005886115.1 of Pseudoalteromonas sp. S4492. Classification (NCBI taxonomy): domain Bacteria; kingdom Pseudomonadati; phylum Pseudomonadota; class Gammaproteobacteria; order Alteromonadales; family Pseudoalteromonadaceae; genus Pseudoalteromonas; species Pseudoalteromonas sp. S4492. The sequence continues at coordinate 10,127 of NZ_PNCP01000028.1, read as the reverse complement.
ACGATGTTGTCATTCACCAACGTCATCAGATCAATGAGTGGTCCATCAGTAGACGAAAGGCGAGCAAAATTAATACTGGCATCATTTAAATCCCTAAAAGTAGGCACTTTTATACTGTTCAAAAACGCAAACCATGTATTGCCATAGTCTTTGAAGTAATAACTACGCATTGCTTTTGCCAGTGCATCAGCTTGCGCTTCATCAACCGCATTTTGACCGCTTTCATTACTTGTGCCCATTACCCAATCACCAGAGAATACCAGTCGAGAAATACGTTTAATTTCTGGATAAACATATTCTTGCCAACCTGCATTGGTATACACATAAGGAATGCTAAAGTTGCTTTTCAGTACATCGCGATTTTTCGCAGCCATAAACTGTTTAAGCTGAATCGCTTTTTTACGCTCAGCAAAGCTACTAATAATTTGTTGATATAGAGGTTCGGCTTCTGGTTGTGTGTTCAGGCTATTTCTTGCATTCAGTACAGCCGTTTCATTATTTTGCCAAAATAAAATTTCACCTGGGTTTTCTAGATCTGTGCTTATGTTCGCTAAATATAAATCAACTAAATCGTTTAATTGTGAGGTGATCGGTGAGTCAGCTTGAGCATCAATCTCAATGTTAAAGTGCTGGCTAATAAAACTAAGTATCTGCTGCTTGGCAAACTCATTGTCTTTGTGTTCAGGGTGAGCACTTAACATCAGATGTAATTTCAAAGCATCGTAATATGCCTGACGACTTGCTGCGCGAGCATCGGCATCATCTGCTGACCAAATAGCTTCAAACTCTTTCAGCTGCGCAAGCGTTTGTTTTTCTGCAGGAAGGGTGATCAACTGATTTAATTGATTAAACAAAACCTGCGAAACACTAGTTAGAGTTTCGTCACCCTCGTAAATGCCAAAAATGAAATACCATGGCAACTGCTTTTCATAATTATTAAGCGATTGATAATGTTCAAATAAATCAAGCGTAGCTGCAAGTTTTTGCTCATCTTTTGCTTTATTTACATTCGCTTCTACAATCGCTTTTACACGGGCTTCACCTTGATTCAACAACAACTGGTTACTGGTATATGAAGTAATGAGTAATGCTGTCACGGCGGCAATACTTGCCAAACCTGAAGTCACTGTTAAACCTTTTAACCAGCGGCCAACCAAGCGCTTTTTGCGGTTACCACGAGTTAGGTCTTGCAACTTGAAAATCACATCATTAAAAACACGATTGATAAAGTAGCTTTGCGTAATGCTTTCTTGTTTTTGCTCAACAACGACAGCACCAAATTGATCCCTTACCCCATTCGTAATACGTTCAATTGGTGTGCCCTCTTGCGTGCCAGAGGTAAAATATACACCAGCAAACCAAGGAACCTCTTGATACGGGTTGGCTTTAAATAACAAGTTTACAAACTCAGTCAACTTTGTTGATGCTGACTTAAATTGATTCGGGAAATCTAAAATTAACTGCTTACGGTGTTCATTACGTTCGCGAGCAACCTTGCTCAAACGTTGCTCACAAAGGCGTTGGTATAACTCCTCCATGCGCACTTCAAACATTTCAGCCGGATCATTTTGTTGATCTTCACTAATATCTAGTAAATAAGCACCAAACACTTGCTCGCGTTCTTTTTCTGTTAAGTCATTAAAAAATGGCTCAAAGCCGCTGATCAAGTCTGTTTTGGTGAAGGTTATATAAACCGGGAAGATCACCCCAAGTTGAGTAATAAGCTCTTCAATACGCTCACGAACTAATTTTACGTGTTGACGAATTTCTTCACTGTCTGAGGTTAAAACATCTGCAACACTAATCGCGACCATCACACCATTAATAGGCAGTTTAGGACGATATTTTTTGAGCAAGCTTAAAAAAGATAACCACTCTTTGTTTTCAGATTGCTCTGTTGTGTAACGCCCTGCGGTATCGATCAGAATTGCTTGATCTGAAAACCACCAGTCACAGTTACGCGTGCCACCAAAACCTTGGATGTGCAGTTCATTTGAATTTGAGTATGGAAAATGCAAGCCAGAGTTAGCAAATAATGTACTCTTTCCAGTGGCTGAAGGACCAATGATCATATACCAAGGTAGTGCATACAAAGCTGTATTACCACGGTATCCTGCGCCAAGATGGGAAGCTTTTAACGAGCTTAATGCTTCTTGCATCTTTTCTTTTATTTCATCAAGTTCAGCACTTGAACCCGCATTATGGCTCGCAAGTTCAGAGGCTAGCTTATCGCCCGAACGCTTTGTCCATAACCAACGGATAAAAATAAAAACGATAAAAACAGCTGTTACCGCAGCCATCGCGATAAGCTTTTTATCTGTCGTGTCTAAACCAACGATTCGGCCAGCAAACCAAATAATACTGAGCACAGCAATTAAGCCAATTAACTGCCCTGTTGCTCTTGATGACACTAAGCCCAGTAAAAAGTGCACTAGGCCGCTTTTGTTCACTCTTCCTTGCATTACTTTTCCTATCGAGTCTCGTTGGTTTTACTTAATTGCGTAAGTACTTCTACTTGATTATCTATACGTTGGCTGCTCTGAGTTGCTTGCTTGTTAATAACAAAATGAAAACCAGCAAAAAGCGAAACAATCGATGCCAAGCAAATTGATAAAATCACCCAATAAGGAATGTTTCGGCCTACCTTCATTGCAAACCCTTCAAGTGGCGCGCCATTATCAGATAGTTGCCCTCGTGGAGTACCGCGTACATCTTCTATTTGCGCACGTACATCAACAATTAAGGCTTTAAGTTGCTCAATTCCTTTCACTTTGTAGATACCCTCAAAGCCAAGTTGCAAACAAATGTAATACACTTCTAATGCTGCAAACTTTGGCTCACCACCGGTACGAAGTTTTGCTAATCGCTCAAAAAACTCTTCACCCGCGCGATTATTACCAAAAAACTCAAGCTGTAAGGGTCTCGACATCCAATCCATTCGAAAATGCGCGCCAGAGCTCATTACAAATTCATCACACATTGCAGTCAGGGCAAACTTAACTTCTTGCATAACACTGGTTGTTACTTGCTGGGTATAACAATTACGTTCAAACTCATCAAAACTCGTAAGTAACTGCTCTCGAAAATCGTTTAGTTCAAGATCTGTCGATTGCTTTAACTTTAAAGGGGCAAGCGCGTTTATCACTGGCGCAATACAGGCGATTAGATCAAGTTCGTTTTTTGCTTCTTGCATTGTCTTGCGTCCTAATTTCTTGCCACTGTAACGATTTCGACTTGCGCCGCTTGTAAGCCAAATGGAATAAATAAACTAAGCGATTGCTCTTCGATAATTTGCTGCCAAATAAAACCATGAGCCTCTAAACGAAAGTATTCATAGCCACTTTTGATAGCTAGTTTATTAGGTGGTCGCTGACAATGTGTTAACTGCACGCCCGCAAGAGCCGATGCAATCATAATTTCGAGCTTTTCAGTGGCGCCAACTTTGACCTGATCACTAAACGTATCAATCCACTTGGTATCTTCAGATTCAAAGTAAACGGCCAAGTAGAAGTCGTTATTATCAAAAATGGCAGAATCAATGGTGGCAACCTGATAAATGGCGTTCGATACTTTCTCAAGTTTAAGACCTGCCATTTTCTTAGGAACAACACCCTCAAGTAATTTACTCAATAAAATATCTAAGGTGCCGAAGACATGAGTCAATTGCTTATGCTGATAAGGCGGGATTTGACTTACTAAATCACTGTGCTCGAACATCGACACAGAGCTAATTAAGTCAACAAGCTCGCAATATAATCGCTCTGGATGAACTAGTTGCAAACTTTTTAAATGGTCTAAGCGTTTTGCTGATGGTGCCATTGCATTTAACAGCAAAAAGCTATTCATTTCGTTAGGTCCAAAATCAGTAACTGAACCAAAGTTCTTTCTGCGACCAAGCAACACGTTCACTTTTGCATTTACCAAGTTCGCCGTTCTATTAAGCAACTCGGTTAAATAAAACGAGGCTTGTATCGTTAATAATGGCGGCACAAACTCTTTGCTGACTTTAAACGAACCGTCTTCAGCGCGCATAATTTTGATACAAGCAAGCGTATCAAAATACGTTTTTACATCGTTATCTGTCAGCAAAATATAATTAGGTTGTGCAATTAACACTTCACGGTTTCTTGCTGCATCGTGGTGATCACTAAACTCAATGTAATCTGCTTGATAGGCACTGAGTTGGCCACTAGTTGCATAACCTTCAATGTCGCTGACAACTTTATTTGCAGCAATCGCTAAATACACAGTGACTTCATCTGTATCGGCAGCTAATTCAAGCTTTAGTTCTTCGTGATGTTGACGATCAAATTCAAGTAAACGCCCATTTTCAAGAATCGCTTTAAAGCTGATCACCTTTAAAATACCGCGAGCGAGTGCTGATTCATCAATAGTGAGGTGGTGCAAACCAAAGGCCAATGGCGAAATCAAGCCTTGTCTAACAATCTGATTTTGCTCATGGTAGTCATCAAATAACTGAAAATGCTGCTGTGCTAGCAACACGCCTTCAGCCCATACAGGTTTCATTGGCCCTTTAATGTTCATTACTCAGCCTCGTCTTCATCTGGTAATTGAACTTCGTTGTTTGTAATCAATACATCTAACGATGTAGATAATTTAACGGGCCCGTCACCGAGCGGGTAGAACGTTTTCCATTTATCACCTTGGCGATCTCTAAAAAGGGCGACAATGGCAACAAAACGCGCATTTTCTGCTTGTTCAAATTCTATTTTTGTTTTCTCAGCGGGGTTAATTGTTTTTTCTTCTACGGTGATCAACGTATTTGACAGAACTGACTTATCTGATTTCCACAAATCTTCAAACGTAGCTGTTTTAAAGCTCTGTATATCCGAAAGTTGATACACTCTGAGTACCACAGGCAAAGCTTCATCAAATTGGTTCAAATTAAGATTATCTGTCGCAGTGATATCTAGCTCTACATTTGTACTCATACATGCTGTTAAAGACATAAACAAAGTAATTAGCACTGCCTTTTTAATTGCAAAACGCATTCAAAACCCCATTGATTTATTAGATTAATTAATTTTTACAAAGAACTTCTTCGTAAACAGGACAGATTACTCGATTAAATCGCATTGATGCGCAATCGGACCATTTATGACTATTGAATATTTTAGGAAAAATACCTGAACGTTTATTTTCTTGATTATCAACAGCCAGAGACTTAATAACCACATCATCTACAGAAGATATTATTTTTGTATTTAGTACAATCAACTCATCAATATAAGCACTAATATCTTCTTTAATTAAAATGATTTTACCTTCATTTTTAGGTGGACTATTCAGGAAAAAGAAAAACTGATCGATCACCGACGCTGAAAACACTCGATGTGCTGGAATACCGGTCTGATCAAGTAAGGAAGAGATACTTTTAGTAAGAGACCAAGCCAAAAAATAAAAGTTATCGACTTGATTTATAAATAATTTTTTATCCACAAAATCATCCTTGATTAACCAAAAAAAGTACAAAGCCATGTCATACTTTTGGTACATTAGTCCTTAAAACGGGGGCATAATACAAACATCCTTTCAAAAAAGTCAACTCAATACAGCTCAAAAATAAAACTAATTTCGAATTAATATAAAAACTAATAAAAACGTATTAATTGGAATTTAATGGCATTATGAACAAAATTATGACGCAATTATTACGATTACAATTATTCTATTGAATATTGATTAATAAGTGTGTATTTTCCCCTTTCTTGCTACAAGACTTAGTTAAAAAAGGACAAGGATGTGTCTAATTCTCGACTATTAATTGATGTAAATAACATAACCCTAAATGTCACTCAGGTAGATGGTGTTGAGCAATTAAATCAAGGGTTTGAGTTTATTCTCATTGGTGAATCCAGCCAGCAAATTCTTTTAGAGCATCTGCTTTTACAAAGCGCATTAATTACATTCGTTAATAAAGATAATTTTTTTCGCCACCTAGCAGGGATCATTTTTGAGTGTGACAATTTAGGTACATTCAAAGGTAAATATCGATATAAAATAGTTATTAAAGATAGATTGAGTACATTAAAAAACATTACAAAAAGTAAGGTTTTTATTGGCGTTAATTTAAAAGATGTTATTTTTTATTTAGCAGGCCAAGCTGGCTACTCTCCAGGGCAAATTGATTTTCGTGTCGGCTCGTCATTGCCAGCGCTTCCACAGTGTGTGCAAGCAATGGAAACCAACTGGCATTTTCTACAACGCATACTAACCCAATTTGGCTTGTTTATTTGGTTTGAAACAAAAAATAACATTGAACTGTTAGTGATCAGTGATAGTAACTTAAACAGCCCATATTTGCAGCGCGGTGTTGTATCAGTCAAAAACTCGGCCGGTATGAATAACGATGAAAATACCGCTTATGTTGGCTTTTTTAACAGCCAAGTACATCATTCTATTTACAATGATCGCACTGACTGCGTGGCCCATGGACAATATTTAAAGGTCGCAAGTAACAGTCAATCTTACTTTGAACCATGCGCATCAACACCCAGTGCCGCCTCATTACAAGCGCAAGATTTCAGTAACGCGTTAGCCTCTCTTAATAAAACAACGCAACTAGTGGGTAATGTATGTGATTTATTTGCGGGTAGCTCAGTTGCAATTGACGATCAAACCGGCACGGGCAGTAGTGCTGATTTACTGTGTGTTAGCGTGTATCACAGCAGTGAACAACCTAATGACGAAAATAGTCACCAAGGTTTAACACGCTATAGTTGTAAAGCCCAATTTATCGAACGTGGTACGCCTTTTAAAGCCAAACCTTTGCCACATCAAGCCAAACCTATGGTCTTTCCGGCTAAGGTAGAGTCTTTAACGACTTCTAGTTTCATTGATGATTTAGGTTGCTACCGTGTGCGAACTGATTTTGACACAACAGCAAGGCCAATTGCGCAATCAAGCCAAGCAATTCAGCAACTTGCTTTATACGCATGTCAAAACCAACCTCAGGCCACTGGCTGGCACTTCCCCCTTGTTGGTGGTTCTGAGGTACTTATTGGCTGTATAAATAACGACCCCAACAACACGTTTTTAATGGGCTTTGCGATGAGTGAATCGCAGCCAAGCGTTGTCACCGCTGCAAATAATACGCAAAACAGGCTGGTCAGTGCAGCGCAAAACGAGCTGCAGTTTGATGATGACAAGCAAGCACCTAAAATCATTTTACAAACCTTAGCCGGTGAGCACTATCTTGAGCTCAATGCCAAAAAATCAGGCCGCCAATTTATAGAATGGATAAGCCAGCTCGGCACCATTAACTTACATGCAGGTAAAGACCTCTGCCTAACAACTGAGAACGACAACATTCAGTTTGTGATTAAAAATAATCAGTTTATTGATGTTAAAAACAATGTTTCGCTCAGCACTCAAAACCGCGATATCAACATGCAAAGTGCAGGTAGCCAAGCATGGCAAGGAAAAAACACCCTCATTGAATCTCGTCAAGCACTGTCGATGGTAAGTGGTCGCTCAGTTAAAGCTTTTGCGCAAAGCGATATTCAGCTTAAAACTAGCTCAAGTGACTTAACTATTTCGGCCCCCAATGGCTCAACATTTTTGCAAACTAACCAGTCAATCGCGATTACAGGCTCAGGCCGTGGTGATTTAATTCTCCATAACGAAGGCGGCGAAATTAAACTCGACAGTCAAGGAAATGTTGAGATTATTGCCACCGATGTACTCACCCTCGATGGCACATTTATAAATTTTGATGGCCCCGTTGATTACGATATTGAAAGCCCAAGTACAGCGCGTGCACAAAGCCTTAATGTGAGTCGTGCGCCTGCTATTTCATCATTTGATTTGGCTGATAGCTCACTCGATTCTACTACACTATGCACACTAGACTTAAGCTATTGCTACCTAGATGGCAGTGCTGAAGACAATATTCGTTACTCGCTTATCGATAGCCTTGGCCATGAGCACACCGGCTCACTCAGTAATGGCAAAGCGCAACTAGCCAACGTGCCGCAAGGTCAAAGTCAGGTTCGTTTTATTGCTTCATCTGATGACGACGAACAGCGATTAGTTGCACTGCGTAATGAGTTTAAGCAGACCCTAGAAGCAATGCTAAATGAAGTTCGACAAAAAGCGGCCATTGAAGATGCCTTGTTTGAACAAGAAAGCCTATTTAACCAATACATGATAGAGCTAGGTGCAAATGCCACTGGTTTTTATCAAGGTGCAAAGTCACTTATTGAGGGCGTAGCAGACCTGATCGTACTCGGTATTGATATTAATATAAGTGTGTACTCTGCTTGCTTTAGAATTATAGAAGCCATTGCTCGCGGTGATAAAGAAGCCGTTAAATATGAGCTAGAAACAATTGTTTCTTTCTCACAAAAATCAGCCCAATCACTTACTCAAGCATGTGAGTTACTTTACATTCTACTTGATGATGAACAAACCCGCTTGGCGCTAGCGCGTTTCCCTTACGAGTATATTGATGCCCACTCACACGTAGAGCAAGAACGATTAACAGGTATTTTGGCATTTGAGGTCGTATTAGCACTGCTCACAGGTGGCGTGGGTGCGGCCGCTTCACTGGCAAGTAAATCACGGTATTTAGCAAAAGCAAATAAAGCACTGACTCAGATTGCCGAAATTGTTAAACGCAGGCAGCTAAATAAACAGTTATCACACGCTGTGACGGCTGAACATCCGACTGTTTCAGCCAAAATAACCAAACCAGATACACAGTTACAGCCAAGTAAAAACCACGCTGTGGCGACGCATGTATCAGCAAAAGACCATGCTGAATATTTATTACTCACTGAATTATCTGACGATATGCGCGGCAATTACCGCGCATATACCAACGGTGAAGGTAAAGTCATTATTAGCCGCCTTGATGGCAAAAAGCCCCCTAAATTACGTTACGAAAATGGTAATTTAGTACCCGTGTCGGACCAAATAAATGTGTTTAACAAAATAGCGCAAAAATTAAAGATAAATCATGCTAATTTAAGTGACAACGTTAAACAGCGACTCAAACAGTTTGAAGCTGCACGCAATCAAGCTGTCGCCAAGCGTGATGCCGCACTTCTTGCCGGAAACGCCACTGCATTAAAAGAAGCGCAAAGTGCCATGCGCTTAGCCAGTGAAGCGCTGGGCGAAGAAGCCGCGCGCATTTATGTGAAACAAAATTACCCAGATGCCACACCACTGGCAAGCAAACTCCCCGGCAAAGGCAAACAAGGCCAATTTGACCAAGTGTATATAACAGAAGACGGTAAAGTATTAATTATCGAAGCCAAAGGCGGTAATGCCAGTTGGGGTAGTCGGAGTGCTGGTAAAGATAGAGCCCAGCAAGGCTCTGAAAAGTATATGAATTCGATAATTGACAATTACACTTCTAAGCTTGATACGCTAACAAAAGACCCACGCTACATAGCAGGCGATGAAGATTTTGTGAAAGAGGTTGAGGGCATTCAAGATATGCTGGATGAGTTTAACATTGCAAAAAGAAGGCAGAATATTGAATATATTGGGGTTCAACAAAAAGCCAATGATGCAGGGCTTATCGAAGTTATTGACGTATCGATTTTTGATATAGGATTTTAAGGAATAAATAAAATGATTGAGAGCCATTACAGCTTTGCACAAGTAAGCTACGACCGAACCATAAAGCTATATAATAGATTGCAAGTCGATGAAATTGAAATGATACAGAAAAACCCTGGGTATCAAATGCACTTTAGCTTTAATACAAACTTAATCAACACATTCCCCATGGAAGCGATTCAAAACCCTAATAGCTACCATGCTTGGCTCTATGTTATTCGCGCTTCGCAATTAGGACATGGTATTTTCCAAAGCAATGCCCATGACGGCCAACCTTTCCCTTTCTTTTACGATGATGAATATTTAGAAGTAACTGGTAAACGCGACCCTGAACATGCTGAGCACCCCGTGTGGCTACTTGCTTTGTACAGCAGTATTATTGCCCGTAACCATGATGCCATCGCTTACTTAACGGCCATCGACAATGATGTGTTTAAAACAGCTAATTATGGTAATCAACTGAGACCCTTTGATTATGCACTGTCTGACTTACTCAAAGGGTTATTTAACCCTAGTGCCGACTTAGCCCCTTTAATCGA
>NZ_PNCP01000278.1:0-260 GCF_005886115.1 Pseudoalteromonas sp. S4492 | reverse complement strand
CATAAGCAGTAGATATTTTATATTTACATGCACGCTAGTGAAAAATTACGATAGATGAACACCGACTTTTTAAAAGGTAAAAAAATATTAATAGCAGAAGACGATTTTGTTAATCAGAAGCTTATTACCCATTCTTTAAATACTACAGGGGTGATATTTGATATTGCCGGAAATGGACAAGAAGCGCTAGATATGCTCAAAAAGGCACGATACGATTTAATTTTGATGGATATTAATATGCCCGAAATGGATGGTTTTGA
>NZ_PNCP01000277.1:0-223 GCF_005886115.1 Pseudoalteromonas sp. S4492 | reverse complement strand
ATCATCACTGGAAAGATCGGCGTGTCAAAGCGATGAACCCTAGGCGGTTATTAGAGCATTACTCCACTATTATTTTAAAAAACAAATAATATACAATCATAAAGTTCTATTTTTTCTTTATTACTCTCTCAAACGCTCAGTACAAAAAATAGATTCTGTAATCAGTGAATGTGAATGTGTGGAATGATCCCAAAGCTCTATCTATTGAAAAGAAGAGGAAGCG
>NZ_PNCP01000276.1:0-358 GCF_005886115.1 Pseudoalteromonas sp. S4492 | reverse complement strand
ACAAACCCGTCTGCTATGTACTTCGCAACCGTTCTCTGTCTGATCTGATGGTGGTTGAGCACGAGTGTCGAAAAGCGGGCCTTCCAAGACCCTATGCTTTTATTCACAAGGATCAAAAGAGTGGTGATCAAGCCTACTTTTATCTGACCCAGCAAAGAGGGGTTCTCCTTCAGAGAGAACACCCGGAAGCAGCTGACACACTCAACAACTTACTCAAAGAGACAGAAGAGCACCCGGATCAGGATGTACAGCTGGTTCCCATCAGTATTTTCTGGGGTCGGGCTCCCGACAAAGAGCAGTCAGCTCTCAAGCTACTGTTCGACTGGAACTTCAGTCTGGGTGGGCGATTCAGCAAGTT
>NZ_PNCP01000275.1:0-273 GCF_005886115.1 Pseudoalteromonas sp. S4492 | reverse complement strand
CACTTATTTTAATAATGGAGGAGGAAACGTTGACAGGACTGTTTACTTTACGACGAACATGGGATTTTTGCATGGTGTCAACGCGGCCAGTGGGCAGACGCACTTTTCTTACATCCCCAGAGACTCATTGAGTAATTTGCAGGTTTATAAAGGGAATTTGCAACTTAATATACCCAGTTTGCCACCCGAACCAGCGAGTAATAATGAATGTATTAACCAGGGTGACCTGTGTACCCCTAATTATTGGTGTCTATTTGAAAGAAGATCAACATT
>NZ_PNCP01000274.1:0-353 GCF_005886115.1 Pseudoalteromonas sp. S4492 | reverse complement strand
GATGACATCAGCTTTTGGGAAGTGAACATCAACCAGCTGTTTGATCTGGTGAGCCCAGTCGCAGGCAGCCCGGCTATCTGTCACCTCGATATGTCGCCAACCTTCCAGTGGCGCAAAAAATATGAAGAGAGAACTCACACCATTGCGTTCATACTCATTGTCATATTTTAGAGGTTGACCAGGCTTCATAGGGATTGGAGTTCTGATCTCCAAAGTATGCTGCTTACTGCTCTCATCCATACAGATCAGTGGTCGATTCGGATCATGTGGTTGTTGATAAACATCCAAAACACGCTCCATAGCACAAACAAATTCTGCGTTCGCCTTTCTGGGAATGCACCACTCCTTTTTCT
>NZ_PNCP01000273.1:0-319 GCF_005886115.1 Pseudoalteromonas sp. S4492 | reverse complement strand
CACTCCGGCATAAACCGCACGATCTTCAATGGGCAGAAAACGGTACTCTTTGAGACAGACAGGCTCTCCCATTGCCCAGCCTTCTCCCGTGGCCTGACCACGGCAATACTGCATGTCCAGCTCTCTTAGCGAAGGAGGTAATACGCCCGAGTTTCTGATGGTTGGCAACAGTTCATCGCAGACTGGCAGCTGTTTGAAAATGAATGACTTGATCTTTCTGAAGGCTTCTACCGAATCAATACCCGATATTTTTATCCTGCAAACATCACGATAGGCGATGTCAGCAGCTATAAGTGAAAGTGGACTTTTTAGATTTGCC
>NZ_PNCP01000272.1:0-356 GCF_005886115.1 Pseudoalteromonas sp. S4492 | reverse complement strand
ATTGACTGTCTTCTACATTATTCATACCGCCTCCCTGACTGTGACTTCCGGAATTTCCAGGAGCTTGCAAAATTAACGAAGAAGGGCTCAGCCCGGGCCAGTATAATATTTCCTCCGAGGCACAAGCCGGAGTCAGGAGCGGTAACAACCTGAAAAGGAAAATTGTTATTTCCTGAATTCGTATCATAAGTGCATAACCTCTGAAGCCAGCAGGGTATCACAGAGCCTTTGAAATAAATCAGAGCTCAGGGGTATTCTGTAAAGCAACCAAACCGTACAGAGGAAGCCAAGGATGGCCTATACACACCTGAGCTCTGAAGAGAGACATTATATCGAAACTGAACTCAAAAATGGGG
>NZ_PNCP01000271.1:0-293 GCF_005886115.1 Pseudoalteromonas sp. S4492 | reverse complement strand
CCATCCAGGTTGTAGAGTACCGCCGGATCACTGCCGCGATCATAGGCCTGATAGTTCTCGATATCGGTATGGAAGCCGGTCAGTGCGAAGCCGAGACGATCTCCCTCCATCAGGGCATTGCGCTGATGCCAATCCAGGCTGATTTCACGTTGACGCGCCTTCTCCGGCTCCAGCCCCTGTGCGATGGAGACTTCATCGCCGATCAGAATCACTTCCCGCGCCTTGGCCCCGCGAATGGCTTCGCCGTAACCGGCATGCAGGGTGAGGTTGTCAGTAGCATCGCCACTCAGAAT
>NZ_PNCP01000270.1:0-315 GCF_005886115.1 Pseudoalteromonas sp. S4492 | reverse complement strand
TGTCATGAGGCATCTGCAAGTGATGTTATTGCCCATAGATAGTAAGACCGTCAGGCGTTCTTATGATAAGAGTAAAAAGCGTGGTGCGATCGATACTGGCCTGAAGAGAAAGCAGAAAAAGGCGGCTATGAGTACGCGCTATCTGGCTGAAATCCTTGCGAGGCAAGAACTTTCAAGATTTAGCCGTGGGGGGCAACCCGGCGCTGAACGGCAAGATAAGTCAAAAACTGTCTGACATGATCAGGCCCTAAATCCTGTGGGTGTTTCAAGTGATGATAGCGAATGAAGTACTTAATCCAATAACAATACGACTGT
>NZ_PNCP01000269.1:0-379 GCF_005886115.1 Pseudoalteromonas sp. S4492 | reverse complement strand
TATCCACCGCAATCTGGTCATCGGTCTGCTTTTCCATCACATGATGTTGCAATATAAAGCCATACTGATCCTCAATGATAGCCACCCGCAGACCAAGCTCAACCGGCACTCCAGCCTTTCCTTTGCTGATCCACTCTGTATGTGGCTGATGTAATGAAAATACTTTTTCAGAGTGCGGAATGGATTCTCCATCAATCATTCGTCGTTTAATCTGGCTCATTTGACGAATACCGTGATCTAGAAACACATTCAGATTAGCCCTTTTTTCCGCAGGACATACAGCGATAAATGCAGCGCTTTCCAGCCTGTTTTTTGCCTTGAATATAAGCCGTTGGCTGTTGTCGAGATAGCTCTGGCAAGCTTGTCGAATGTCTTGTTC
>NZ_PNCP01000027.1:0-104919 GCF_005886115.1 Pseudoalteromonas sp. S4492 | reverse complement strand
TTTTGTCTCTGAAGTTCGATGGATTAACCATATTTCCCTGTACAGCTAACGCCGCCATATGGGGCGCACAAATGCTTGGCTAAACTTAGCGAAGAATGAGCGCAAGCCAAGCGTTTTGCGTCCAATTGCCATAATGGCCTTGTTAGTTGTAATTTACTCTTCACCAACTGGGTAAGCAGAATACTCAATAGATATACCACAATTTAATAGTAACTCTAATGTGTTTAACGAAAACTGGAGTGATGCAATAAACTGAACATCATCACCAACACCTATACCAAGAGATAACTCAGCGGAAAGCCCTGACTTATTGAAGTTGACCGATTGTTCTTTCAACTGATTAAGGAATTTTTCTATTGAAATAGTTAATCCTATGGGTGTATCAGTATCTGCAATCTCATACACACAGCCAAAATCTTGATAAGTTTTGCTCGCTATTATTGAGTCCCCACAAGACCAACTCCTAAATGGCAATGGAGGAATTTTGGCTTTGGCAATTTCTAATTCTTCTTTTGAACCACGAATAGTTAATGTAGCTAGATTCAAGTGCTCAACTTCCTTATTACAACTAACATGTTTATAGCGAGCGAATCGCGCGTTTTTCTACCACTGCGTCGCTCGCTTTTCTGAATGACTCATTTGTAACAAACTTCTTAACTAATTGCCATTACTACTAAAATGCAGTAATTCTAGCTTTTGTCTCAGGACAAAAACGAGCGATTGGGTCGTTTTCCTGACTATGCAAGCAATATGCTTTGACGAAATAGAACAGTAATTTCGAACGGCCGAAGTTCGCTCTTTTGAGTCATGCGCCTAAACACGTTTAGGGGCAATAACAAGTTAGCCTTCATCAATAACCATAAATTATCACCTAACAAACATACGTATTTGCACAGTACAAATGAGGAGAACCTGTGTGAAGACATTTTGTTTAGAGCTCGTACTTGGGTTAGTTCGAGTGGGTGTGAATAGTATTTATCTGTTTATCTCACTTGCGATATTTTTGTGGGTTCTTGATTACCCCGAAACTTCTAGACTGGCGTCTGCTAACTTACTCGAAAGCTATGAGCACATTATTTTGGCATACATATGTGCTGACATTTTAAGTTTCATAGAATCAAAATTACGAGACAAATACCTTTAATTCTAAGCGCCCTGTGGGCGCTTTTTTAAATTCTGATATAACTACGATTTTACTCTCTTATAAACCGAAAAAAGCGCCATATAGTCGCTTTGGTGGACAAACATAGGAGGTTAGTAAAACCTTAGTAACACATACTCAAGCATCTTTTTCATGCTGGGTGCGCGCTTTTCTGCATAGAGATAGTAGCCCGTTGCACCCATTACAAATTTGGTGCAAAACAGGCTCATTACGATTAACCATACAAGATTATCTGTGACCTTAAGCTGATAAAACGTAAATCCAACACCACTGAATAGAATCAGTGCGATAACAATCTCTATGCGATTGCGATAGATAAATGAGTGTTTAAAACTCATCTATTCCACCGCAAGAAATATCTATCCCCCAATCAGTATCATCAAATAGAGAGAAAGAATCACAGCTTGTTGTATCAGAAAAATCACTGTTATCTGTGCCAAATACGTTGCCACCTATATCTACACAATTGCCATTATCAGCATCATTGATAGGTAAACCGGTTGCAGGATTAATCGATGTAGTCGTCATTTTTTAACCTCTTAGAGTGGGTGGGTTCTCTTTAAAAGTTAATGATTTTGTGATAAAAAACAAACTTGTTTGACTGCGAAGCTCAGCAACAAACAGTTTGAATTATCACTTACTTCTTTTCTATTTATCTCACTATTCACAAACAATATTACTTTGTTTTGTTACGAAGTAGACTTACTTTTTCGTCTGAAAGACATCAAATCCAGCCTAATTCGGAACGAAATTAGGCAATAAAAAGCGTCTCAGAATGAGACCAATAAGTCGCGTAATGTGCCGTAGGCGAAGCCAAAGAAACATGGAGCAGCGCGAATGTACAGCTGGTCTGTACTCACCGCGATGATGTTTCGCCCTAGCGAAATTCGGTTGAAATTTGGTACAAATTGAAAAGCGAACCACCTTTTCGATAGAAAAGTAAGCGATATGATAAAGGCAGATAATGGGGCACCCATCGCCTGTTCATATAGCGGCATTGTGGCGGTGAGTACAGAGCGTAGCTCGGTACATTCGCGCTATGGCTTAATACGCTAGAGCGATAGCTCGTTGAGTCAGCTCGTTGCGGAGCAACATCAGAGATGACGGGCGTTTTAAGACATATGTTTGAACAACAACGTTGTGAAGACATCAGCTGAAAGCTGCCTGTTGTTGCGATAATCATCGCGACAACTCTACCGGGCATGCGTACAAAGCATCCCGGTAGGAAAACCGGCAGATAATCGCTAAACAGCGATAATTTGCAAGGTGGGTTGTTAATTAAAGATTCAAACTAACAACCAAGGTCTTTAAACATGACAAGCATCCAAAACAACAATACCTGTAGCCAACTTCAGCTTGCCTACCCTCGCTATTTTGATATTGATATGCGCTACTATGAAGGTGCAAACAATCATCAAAAGTTTAGCAATCGCCTTAAGCTCTCAATCCTTATTGCCATTCGATTTACTATCATCACACCAGGCCTTGTGAGTTGGCTTTATGGCATCTCACACCGATTAGCCTTGGAGCATTTAAATAGACTCACTAGTGATGGCTTTTTAAAGCTCGTTAAAACACATCGCAGCCCCGATGGGCGCGTCTATGTTCCAACCTACAGCGCCGCAAAGTACGCTGAAGAAATAATGAATATTGATGTCTACTTCAGAGCCAATACCAACCCCGCTTTACAGTTTAACCATAACAACGTTATGCATAACCTTATTAACACCTTTGTGATGCTAAGAGGCATTCACAATTATCACAATGATGGCACCTACGCCCCCATGTGGCAAAGCTTTATCACTGAACCCGAATTCAAGCGCGCCAATACAAGCACAGAGACCCGAACAGTCGATGGCGCAGTACGCTTATTAGATGGCTCAATTACAGCTATAGAAGTCGAACACTCCTTCAAGAACAAAACAGCACGGCAAGCCATTCTTCTAAAGTACCTAGCCTCACTTAAAAATGGCGACTACGACAAAGTGTTTTTATTCTCCCAATCGCAGCAAATTTTTGACGACATAAAGCGCCTGCATGAACAATTATTCGAAGAAATGACAACACGATTCGATAAGAAAACTCGCCACCCTCTCCTATCGCCTGAAGATGTCGAGCTACTGCAATCATCGATTATCTATCGAACCAAGCTATGTGATGAAATAAGTGAGAGGTTTTATAGCATTTAGATTTTGCTTACCAGTGGCGATAATAGCACCATATAAAAAGTAGAAATTTTTCGCAGAAATGGGCTATGAAGAAGGGTTCTAAATTGGGCATAACCGAGTAATGTCGGGAAAAATAAATTTAGGAGCCCTTAATGAATAACAAAGTTGGCATCTTTTGGTTTGCTGAAAACACATTAGTCTTTAAAGCTCAAAGTGCTATCGACTTAAAGCCAGATCAACTTGGATTTATTGATAGCACGCTGCAACACCAAGTTGAGTGGGAAGATAATAATATTTATCAATTGTTTGGTTTAATGCTAGACAACACTGACTACTACAACTTTCCCAGAGGTCGAGTTGTTTTTAATGTTGATCAAAATGCCTCATACGTATATTTAGACAAAAACTTGTTTAAAAAGCATATAGTTACAAAGATAAAAGCTAATTTTTCTTTACTAGATACAAATGTCAGGTTCTTTACTGATCCTCATTACAATTGCTTTGGTAGTATTTAGAACAAATAAAATACTACCAAATAACTGAGCACAGATACGCAGAGCTAGATTGGTGGTAACCTTGTGAAACTACTTACCAGAGGGAGCTGGTGATTGACTGCGTATAAAAGCCGGAATATCAAAAATATCACTTTGACTAGATACAACTGCTTTAGCTTTTGTTGTTTGCTCTACTTTAGGTATTGTTTCATCTATGTTTTTGGCATGAATTAACTGACTTTTTGCACCAGTGGCTATGATGAGTATTTCAAAGTTATTCGCCAAACTCGTAATTTTAGAAGCACCACAAATAACCACTGCGTTAGGGCTAACTTGATGACGTACTGTATCCATGATGGTGTTGTAACTACCTAATGAAATCTCATCGACACAATTAATTTGTACAATAACACCTGTACTTGTGCTCATATCAACACTGCTAACCAGAGGGTTACTCAGGGCTTGCGTAAGAGCCATTTGTAAATCGCTTTCATCTGCACACTTTCCAACCCCCAATACAGCATCGCCTTGGGCGTCCATTACTCTTTGAAAGTCACGCAGATCTACGTTAATTAATCCCTGATAACACAGCATATCAATGAGTGAGGTAATTAAAGAATGTAAAATTTGATTACTGTGCTTAAAGGCATCAAATAAGCCAATGTCATTGCCAAGCACCTCAATAAGTTGATCATTTGGTAAAGTGACAACAGCATTAGCGAACTGCTTTAATTCATCAAGCCCTTGCTCAGCTACTTTTCGCCTAAAATCCCCCTCACTGGTAAAGGGTAATGTTGCAATACAGATTACAGGCTTATTAAGATCTTTGGCTAACTTAGCTATGTATGGGCTAGCTCCTGTGCCAGTGCCACCTCCTAAGCCAGTTGCGCATAAGAGAATATCGCAACTTTTGATAAGCGTTAATAATTGCTCTTCACTTTCTTGTGCGGCGAGTAACCCTATTGCTGGGTCTGCGCCAGCGCCATAGCCGTTTGTAAGCTCAGCACCTATCAACACAAAATCATCACTTTGAGAGTGCTCTAATACAACCTTATCAGTATTAACGCAGTAAAACTTAGTTTGCGGGTTTTGAACCTCATTAAAAATGGTATTAACAGTGTTACAACCGCAGCCACCAATACCAAATACGCCA
This sequence comes from Pseudoalteromonas sp. S4492, assembly GCF_005886115.1. NCBI lineage: Bacteria > Pseudomonadati > Pseudomonadota > Gammaproteobacteria > Alteromonadales > Pseudoalteromonadaceae > Pseudoalteromonas > Pseudoalteromonas sp. S4492. The sequence goes on along the minus strand of NZ_PNCP01000027.1, from coordinate 99,942 downwards.
ATAGACAAGCCATCTAAATTCTCAACTAACTCAAACATCATTGCTCCTCATTTTTTAAAGAGCATAACAACAAGGTGCGTCAATTTTTGACGCACCTAAAAGTCACAAGTTATAAGTGTTTGAAGCCTCATTTAGTTTTTTAATGATTCTGCTGCGTACAGCTTGAGGCTCTATTACCTCAAGCCAATGTGATGCTCTAAACAATTCACTTGTTAATTGCTCAGTGTCCTGCACATTGAATTTAAGCAGTGATGTTTGAGCATCTAACTTTTTCTGCTCTATTAACTCACCAAATTGTACAAACCCCTGATTCAATGAAGATTGAGACGGCACTTTGATAATCAAATTAATACTGTCCTGACGCTTTCCTTTATTAATCGCAGATCTTAAAGAGCTTAACTGCTCTAAATTTGGTTCACGCCGTGTCTTTTGTAATACTTTCACATTACGAATACGATAAACCGGCATCTGATAGCACTTGTCATGCAGCGTCCCTACCATAAACTGCGCCATAAGAATTCCGTTGTCTTCTTCAAGACCATAGAAGCTAAGTTCAGTAAAAGCTAACCAGTGTGCCTGATCATATAAAACGCGATAAATCTCAGCACTAACTGAACGATTATGTTTTATTGCATGCTCGATTTGTTCAACAACCTTGCTGTCAAGATTCACCTTAATCGAGCTATTATTTTCTAGGTTTAACCATTCAGGTTTGATGCCATTTAGTCGCTGTAATGCAATATCAGCTTTAGCATGAATTGTTTGTTTAATATCTACAGGGATATTCTGTGGCAGAAGCTGCTCAAGCAGTAAGTAATGCTGAGCAAGCTCAATACTTAGTAGCGGTGAGCTTCCCCGCCAATCCTTACTAATAGACCATGCATAAGGTTTTGTTCGTGTATCTTTTTCAAGGCCAAAACAGCCTTGATCGTATAAAGATTGAAGATCACGCTGCAACATGCGTGTTGAGAGGTCAATACCATGATTTAAGAGCTTAACTTTTAAGTCGAGTACTGAAACACGCTGCGGTTCAATTGGAATACTATTCAAAATTAAGTGATAGCGTTGGATTAACATTATCTCAAAGCCTCAACTAATATTTAATATAATAGAAAAAAGGGCTTAATTGCCAACCAATGTTGTATAAACTATAGCTAACTGAAGAGATTTAATTTTGTGATCAATTTAGAATATTAATCACAAAATCAAATTTATCTAGTCATCATAATTTAACTTGCATTTGGTATCGACCGTAGTCTTCAAATCTATATGGAACATTAACCTCTGATAGTTTAGCTGGTTTTATGATAAATACGTTAACCCCATCTGGAATACGTTGCACCTCCCAATTATGATTACAGCTAGACCTTCTAATAGCGAAACAGTTTTCATCCCTAGAAATCCATTGTTCTTCATTGGCTTTTTCGCCACAACAAGGGCAATACAACAACTCTTCAAATCTTTCTGCGGCCTCAGTAACTGCATCAACAGCCTGGGCGATAGAAACATCCTGCTTATGCTCTTTCTTAAACTCCAGTAGCTTGGGTTTAGTAGCTAGACATGGCTTTATTATGGTGATGCTATTATTCTCAAACTTCCAATAGCCATTTGCATTCATTCGGTTTAACGCTTTTAAAAGCAGTGATGGAGCTTTAGATATTGTAATTCCAATAGTTCGCAATGTTTGACTGATTAACCACTTCGAAATCAAAACAGCTAGCTGTTCTAATGAATAAAAATTGGTTGGTGCAGTACAAAGGTATTTTTCATTCATTTCTACAGAAGAACCTAAAGAAAGCAATATCCTTTGACTGTTTTCCATCAACTCTGTGTCTGAGAGGTCAATACTATTGTTGAAACACGGAATAAAGAATAAACTATGTTCAGGTGTTTTTAATACGATTTCAGAGCCAGTTGTTACCTCAAGATAAATGGCCTGGTTTCCATTTCTTTTAAAACAGTTTGGTGTCAATTCATTAAAACCAAGTTCATGCAATGTTCGTTTCACTAAGTCACGACAATATTGTGAATATGCAACTGCAAGCTTCTTATTTCGTTGAAAGATTTGTTCAGAATCGAGGTTATTAGCTTGCTGAGTATCCAACCAACTATTCCATAACCTTGCTACATGACGATAATGCTGATCATGTGACAAAACGTTGGTCATATTTAACTTAAGCGGAACATGAATATTATGAGTTAACTTTAGGTACAAACCTGAATGTTGTAATGTTCTTATTTTTTTCAACATCTTCGTTAGCAGTTCAAGTGTTGCTATTCCGTGTACTGCGGCATCATCCGCCTGTTCATCATCAGAAAAGCCTTCTCCCCATAAGGTAAAGATACTGTTCCGCAACTCAAAATAAATACCGTCCGCATTCTGAAAACTCACTGCTTGCTTGAATATTTCTTCTAATTTTTTAACTTCTAAAATGCGCTTAACTAAATATTGCTCAATATTACCCAATAATTTCACATAGACTCGATTTTCATAAATATTGAGCTGGTCCTCACTTTCTAAAGCGAGGATTTGTTTAGGGATCACACCAGTTAATGTCCTGGTTTGCCAACACTCTGAATGAGAAGCTAGGTGAGCATTGGCGGAGCGTGCAACTTTTTTAGCCCTGGATACTGGAACAAGATGCTCTTCATAAATTAACTCCATTCTAGGCCGCCTGGCAATTTCTTGGAGATGCCCTTTTTTTAGAACATCGACTAGTAATTCCTCAAATTTACTCAATTCAAAGCGAGCAAGTAATTTATCTGGTATAAGAAAAGAGCTATCTTTCCCCAAGTCAACCGCATCTTGATATGCGAGTATTGCGCTCTCGATAATTTCTAATTCGGTCTCAAGTTGTTCCGACTTTTCATTATGAATAAATGAGCCTACTTGAGATCCAATGTGAAACTTTTCTGTTCCATCACTAACAAGAAAATCATCTGGCTGAATATTTGAATGTCCATTAAAAATGCACGGTGCCTGAGCCGCATATCTTCCAGACACAATATTTTCAGGAAGCTGTTTTACTAACTTCCCGTTAAATCTGTCATACCAAGTAATCATTAAAGACTACTCTTTTTCTTCAATTCATTATTTAAGAGTTTCAAGCTCGCTTCAGGTTTGGAATTAAAGCCTTGAGTACGCCAAAACTCATTTAATGCATCAATTAGATTTGAAATATCTTCATGCTCAGTGTCATAACGGCCAGTCGCTTTACCCGCCCTTAACACCTTAGTTGCTAACATATGATCCAAGGCAAAACCCAAATCACTACCACACTCAAGCATCACTGGTATAAATCTAATCAAGTGCCTTTCTAGTCGATTGCCCCAACTAACATTGAATTCTTCCTCTAAAATCATTGAAAGCTCAGAACCATCTAATGCTTTAATAAGCTTAGTGACTTGAGAGTTATGTTTGTTAGCTGCCGCTTCAAAGGCTGCCTCAAGTGAATCAAAACTGTAAGTCACTTGCTCAAGATCTTTGTTGATTTCAAACGAATTCTTATGCCTTGGAAGCTCCATTACATGGGCACGGTCATAAGTTTTATCAGCGAACTCAAACGTTGTTTCATCGTGGTTAGCTGTGCCAATAAACCAAAGGTTTTCGGGTATTTTAATTTTTCTTCCATCTATTAACTTTTCAGGCCCATTAGGTTGTCCTGTTGTCATCAACGTAAGAATACGGTCTTTGGGATCTAATTCTAAAGCTGATAAAAACTCTGCAAAATATTGTTCTGGTCTGGAAAGATTCATTTCATCTAGTAAAACGATGTATGGACGATCACTGTATGCCGGAGATTGTGCTTCATATAAAGCTTGCAAAGTTTCTTGCTCGTAAAACTTCTTCTCGAACGCATTAAAGTGACCAATTAAATCTCCTTTATCACGCCAGCCAGCTTGAACAGATATGGTTTTCACACCACCACCAACAGCCCTTGCAAATGCTTTTGCTAAGCTTGTTTTACCTGTACCGCTGATCCCTTGTAGGATATGTAAACGGCTCATAGCAAGGCCAGCAATAAACAGCCAAATATCTTCAAGGCGATAGTACAACTCTTTCTGTTCATGAGAGTCCCAAGCAATACGATGCTGAAGCTCTTCTGCAAAGTTTCTTAATGAAGGAATAGACTCTGTTGTCCCTTTAGCTCTAAGTTTGCTATCAAGCTCTAACAGAGCTGGAAATGCGGTTTTAGTCTGTTGCTTATTAACTAGATCATCAACATCAGCGCTCAACTGATCAACTGCTGCCTTTAGTAATTGATTGTGTTTTTCCAAAGTTTGCTTCTGCTTTTGAACTTGCTCTAACTCAATAACGGACATTCTACTTTTTGTAAGCTGCACTTTATTTTGCTGTAGCTCTGCATGAGCATTATTGTATTCTTGCTCTAATGCTTCGTAGGTCTTTTTAAGCTCTTTGTAATTTTGTTCAAGCTGTTCGCTAGGCTTCTCATCTAACTGTAAACGCAGTTTGCTTACCTCTTGTTTGTAATGATTAAGTTGCTCTAAAACCTCTTGTGGCGTAGCGTCACCAAATTGTCTCTCTATGTCCTTAAATGAACTCAACTTTTCAAGTAACTGCTTTTCACCTTGGTCATACTGAGCAATTTGCTTTTCAAGGTTAGACTTCTGGTTTTCAAGTGAAGATATCTGATAGGTGAATTCTTTTTCAATTTCATCTTTTAGTGAGATTTTATAGCTACTGGCTTCTTCATTGGTTAGTTGTGCTTGCTTACGCTTTCTCTCAATTAGTATTTTCTCTTGGTTTAATTGGAACTCTTTTTCGTCTAATTCTGCTTCTTTAGAAGATAACTCATGTAGCTTTTCTTCAAGCAAGGCTTTTTCCGCTTCATTCAACGATTGTTTAGCTTTAGTTAGCTCATCTACTTCTTTTTCAAGATTTAATTTTTTCTGTTCCAATGATTCGCGAAGCTTATTCTGTTTTTCCTCAAACGAATCCAGCATTTCCATGTGTTTTGCGGCAAACCCATTTTCAGCATCAAGTTCTTGCTCTTTTAGCTCTTCGAGTTTGTTGGCAATTTCAGCCGTATCTTCTGCATTCTTCTTTTTGTTTGCTAATAGCTCTTTAGATTGCTTATCTAAATCTTTTTTCTCTAACTCGATTTTCTTTTTAAGTTCTTCAACCGACTCTTCTAATTGCTTTGATCTTGATAAACTTTGCCTATTATCCGCTTCAATCTTCTTGTTTTGCTCTACTAGCTTTTTAAGTTCGCCAACCAAAGTTTGAATATCGTTGCCGTAAGATTCTGATGCTTCTTTTTTTTGCTCTTCACTCGCAGCATCATGTGACGTTTTTGCTAGCTTAAGCTTTTCAGCCATAGCGCCAAAAACAGAACCGCTATCACTTTCTGCTAGATTGTCCACAGCAGCTAAAGCGCTACCAATTTTATCCGCTGTTGAATTTGATGGATTTGTTGCATTTGCAGCTACAGGCTGCTTCCGTGCTTTGTTTCGTTTTGCCATTATTTACTTCCTAATATTCTTTCTAAAACTTTTAATAATTCATCTACTGAATTGAGGTGATTTATAACCTCTTCTTTTGTTAAAACTTCACCACTCGCATGACTGGCTTTATTGTTTCTGTCATCAGCAAGCCGTATTGCATCGTCTAGCCAGTTAGGCAGTTGAATTGATAATTGCTCCACAACCTTTGGAAACGTTAGTAACATCGCAGCAAGCATCGGCTTTAATGATTGGTTGCCTCTTGTCATTGCTGATTGAACATTGCCCCCTCTAACGGTTGCTAACCTTTTCGCGGCATAGGCACTAACGCCGCTAACTCCTAAGTAAATTTGCTCAATAAGTCTTTTGTCATGCTGAAAAACAGGTCGATTACCGTTCCACCGCATGACTAAAACTTCCCAGTCATTGCTGGCTTCATTAGGCTTCATAAAGGTTTTTAACCAAGCTTCGATTATTTTCTGCAACTCACTCAACAACCCATCCAAGACTTCTGGTCTAGGTATTTGCGATTGTTCAACCTGGTTCTTAAATCGCAGTGTTGCTAGGACATGCTTTTCTATCAGTGAATATTCTTGAACCCAGGGATAGTTTGATAACAACTCTACTTTTGCCTGCTCCTCAAATAGCTGTTCTTGTTGCTTGTAATTGAGCGTATGTTCATCTTCAGCGATCCCCATTACTTCATTAACTCTAGAAGCAAAATGCTTATTTGAATCTAACAACTGTTCAGCAATATCATTTAGCTCAGGAAGGGTTTCCGTTAGTCCCGTTGGGTCAGATAAATACCACGAGCGCTCACCAGAAATTGTTGAAAATAGCTTAGTGTGGATAAACGCTGCGATAGGTTCAGGCTCAATAAACTCAATTGAGTAGGTAACTTCTAACGCATCGTCAGATATATAAAAATCAGCTTGCTTTAACTGGTTCAATACTCTGCGATAGGCTCTTAAGCTGGTGTTCATTTGCTCTGACGTTGGCGCTTCTGGCTTAACGCTATTACTTATTAACAAGGGCTTTACTAACTTCCCAGAGCCTTTACTTCGAACAAATTGAGGGAAACGCTCACTGAAATCCATGCCTTCAATGTGCGGTAGTGTAGAAAGTACCCTCGGCATCAACTTTCCCGTTGTTGCATCTTGAAGTATGTAATAACTTGTTTTCTCGTTTGTAGACTCTTCTACACCTAAAAGTAACTGCTTGGCTTTTTCTGTATGACTCCAACCATCAAGGTAATCATCATTAGTTAACTGAGCTAATATGTGCCTAATAAGCTCTTTATCTAAATTGCTATATCGGCATAATTTTTCGTTGTCGCGGCACCCTGCCAAAATAAGCTTTAACACCAACATCTGAAAAATATTCAAACTTGGTTTACTTTTGGGCGCAGCTACTCGCCATAGATAAAACGGCCAAAAGATATCTTTTTCATTCTGGTATCGCTTCAGCTTACTTTTCAAGTAGCAAGCATCTTGAATATCTCTATGTGTAATCATGATTTCACCCCACAGAGTTCGTGAATAAATGCCCATACTTGAGGAATGGCTTTTTCAGCTGACTCGCTAGAAAACATCGCTTTATCACCAACAACTTTAATTAAACTCTTAGCTCGACTAAACGCCACATTTAAACGGTTTGGCGTGCGAATGAAGCCATATTTTTTTCGGTATGCATTCTCATCTGATGCCGAAAAGTCATTAGAGCGAACCGTTGATAGAATCACCACATCAAACTCTTTCCCCTGAAAAGCATCAACAGAGCCAACTCGAATTTTTTCTTCTCCTTCTTCAGTTGTTTTAAAGCCTGGCAGATACTCCCAACCATCTTTTGATTTTTGGCAAATGCCTACTTGCGCAAGCTTATTTAAAATTAACTCTCGCTGAGCTGCAAAGAAGGTAATCACACCTACACTTAAATTAGGATTTTCTGCAAACAACTCTTTCACTTCACTAACAACTTTTTGTGCTTCGCAATCGCGTTGCCAACTAGTCCCTGAACGCTGCTCTTTGCCAGACTGTAATGGCAAATCAATCCACTCGGCTACTTTACCTTTATACTTAGCAATACCGAGATCAAAATGCTCTTTCCTTGAGCCTGCTTTTAGTTTTGGCTCTCCTTCAGCTTCATAAAACGAACGACTAACAAATCCGCCGATATCTGGATGCATCCTAAACTGGGTATCCAACATCACAGTTCGCTGAATCCCATCTTTGGCTTGGCGAGCTTTTAATTGCGTATATAATCGTTCGAAAAGACTCATTTTGATCGCTTTGGCAGTCTCTTGTTGCAAGTCACCTGCTTCAATCATTTCATTTTCAATATCGGGTTCTAACATTTGCGGTAGCTGGAAGTGATCTCCAACCAATACGATCCGCTTCACTGCCAGTGACATTGGAATAAACAAATCAAGCGGGTTTGCTCTGGCAGCTTCATCCACAATGACCGTATCGAAGGTAAAGTCTCCGCCAACTTCATCTAAAGAAGCATTAATTTGCTCTTTATACTTCACAACCTGTTGACCGGCAGAGCGTTGGCACGATGCACCAATTGACGTTGTGTAGTCTCTTACACTTTTTGCAAGGTAATCCGGTTGATACTTGATTAAATCTAAATACTCCTCGATAACATCAGGTATTCCCGCTGCACAATTCATTGCGTGCTTAGCGATAACTTCATTCAATTGATGAAGCGTTGATATTTCTTCTTTTGAAAGCTCAACTTGTAACGACTTAGGTCGGTAATCGGGGATTAAATCATCGAGTAACTTATTTTTTATTTCTTTAATTTTTTCAAAATCTTCAGCACTGAGAGTCAGTTTTTCGATAATTTCATCAAGAACTTCAGCTTGTTCTTCATATCGCCCCGTTCTGCGTAAAGCGGATAGACACTTGAAAGACTGTTCATAGCCATCATCGTAATACGCTCGTTCAGAGGTTCGTAAACCTCTAACTTGGCTCAGCAACAAAGAATTAGAAGTTGGGTTGTTCTCATCAACTTGAGTGTCAAACTGTTGCTCAAGTTTTGCTTTCAAGGACTGAGGTATATCAAAACCGTGATTTATCCTAAGATTATCAATATCCTCAAGAAGACTTTTTATCCGCTCGTGTTTTTGTTTTTTATCTACACGAGAAGCTAGAATTGTCGCTATATCCTTGCGAATGTTTTTTATAATTTTATAACTGCCGTCATTTTGAGCTAACTCATTCGCAACTTCAGTTAAATTACTTGTTTGTTTCTGGCTCCACTGCTCCAATAAATAAGGGGCGCGGGTATTGTCATCCGCTCTAATCGCCGGAATACCAAATGCCTCAGATCTAGCGATGACATTATCCACCGCATCATTTTGATAGCTAGTAAGTAGTATTTGCCCCGTTAAATTGCTTTTATGCTCTTCTGCCAACCTATTTTGCAGCGCACTAATAACTTGGGTTTTCCCCGTACCTGGAGGGCCGAGAATTAAGGCAATATCAGGTGTATTAAGAGCGACATCTAATGCTTCTATCTGCTTTGGAGTTGGTTCACCTTTGAAAGATCTTCTCGCCGCAGCGGTTAACGGCTTCAATTTATTTTTGGCTTGTTTTTGCCTAGAAATACTAAAATCTTGATCTTCAATTAACAGACGTAGGTCTTTCATTGGATTCAAAAAGCCTGTTATTGAATCCCTTGCTTGCTCACGTCGTTGCATTTGCACAATTGAGCCACTAATCGACAAATAAATAACACCTTTTTCTTCAGGCTTTCCGTAAGAGTTTAAATTGAGCGTTATATACTGATTAGTATGCCCCGAAAATTGAGCAGCAATACTCTCTACCTTTTCATCCTTTTCAAGCCCAATATCACCAATATTATTCTCTAACCAGCTAGGTAAGCGCTTGTTGATCTCTAGCGTAGAGTTAGGCTCTTCTCTTAAAGCGGAGACTAAACGGTTAACTTTATCAGTATCTTTTTCTTGGAAGTAAAACTTCCATTTAACACCATCAATCGAGTCTTCTTTATCGATTTTGATATAACGAACAAAGCCAGCGTTATTGGCGAGTTCCAGCGCTTTTTCTTTAACTTTTTGGTTGTATTGATTCCATAAGTTTATGTATGTTGAGTTATCTCGATTTAACTCCTCAAGCTTTTGCTTAATCAAGGGATCATTGATTCTAGCTACTTCGGTAAAGTCAACGAACGATAATTCACAATCTATCGAACTCAAATCGAACTTAACCTTGCGGCGCAATTTCTTAACCGATTTCGCCCACATCCTTTGCTCTGGTGTATATTGCGCTTCTAGCAAACTCGTTTTACCTACAATCGTTAGCCCTCTATTTTCAGCAACGCTTGCTTTATTGATTGCTGTTAGCACTTTCGATTGGTTATTTACATCAAGTACAAACTCGCTTTTTAGCCAATCAGTTACGCTATCAATGTCTTTGTTTTTTAGCTTTGCGAGTTTAGCTACTTGCTCAATAGTGTTTTCATCTACAGAAATTTGCAGCTCGTGAAAATCCAAATTATTTGGTAAGCAGGGGATCGCTTGAATAAGCACCTTATTTTCTTGTTTAGAAATCGGTATCCAAATAAAGTGCTCAATGTCGCCATAGCTATCAAATACTTCAGCGTTAGTAACCTGTGCTAAAAGCTCATTTTGCTTAATAAACAGCTCGTCGTGGATAATGTGAAAAGAGATATCTTGTTCACAGTCGAAAGCCGAAATAGCATCCTCTTCTATAGCAACTTCAATGATCTTTTCTTGAGTTAAATGTTTAAGATCTTGCGTATTCATCAGCTTACCACCTCAACCTAAACAGGTTAGCTATTTGCGGCTCAGGGGTCTCGACGATTGGTTTGATGAGTAGCCATTGATTAGCTCTTGTCGAAGCCGATACTGGTGTTTTCGAGTTGAAGGTTTGAAGTTTGTTCTTACCCATCCCCATCTCAAAAGATTTAGCACCTAGTGGAGTGATCTCTAAACCCTCTTTGGTAAAGCGTATCGACAGTAGCTCTTGTGATTCAGGCCAGTACATAGAACCAGGGCAAGAGTTTTTGAGTACAATGGTTTCGCCAATATTAAGCGTTTGGTGATACCCCGTATCAACGTATGTATCGTAAATCGTTGTGTTAGGTAGCTCTAAAATAGATAAATCTTGGAGGTTATTACGAATATACAAGACTTGGCTGTTGTTCATTGAAGTACCACAGAAAGGACACTCTAAATGGCCGTCACTCACCAAGAAGTTAAAAGAAGCATTACATTCGTTGTTTTGGCACTTCACTAGCATATGCGCAAGCTGTTCAAAGACTTCCGCCCATTCACTTAAACTCGGTCTGGCTAGCGGATCGTTTTTACCCGCGTTAAAGCATTGTTCAAATAAATTGGAAAGTGGCTTTAGCGCTACCAGTTCTAATGGAATGCCTTTGGGGTAATCTTCATCTAGCGCATTTGCATGATCAGTTGGGTGGTATATCCAAGGTAACTCACCCGCAAACGCTCGCTCTTCGTCTTCAGGTGTACCATTTTCAACAGCTTCACCAATAAATGGATGATTAGTTGTTAATAGCTTCATCGCGACGATTGCAAAGCTCCATGCATCCGTTAGCGAGGAAACAAAGCTGTCGCCATTAACCACTTCTGGTGCACCAAAACCTGGACTATAAATGCGACCTGGCTTGCCTTCATCTACCAAAGAGTCAAAACTTTCTCGTTGATTGACACAAATGTTGTCACAGTCAATCAACCACACTTCAGAGTAATCTGGGTTTGCTGAAACAAAAATATTAGCAGGAGATAAGTCACCGTACGCTAAACCCCTTGCATGAAGATCTGAGAGTGTTCTGGCAAGCTTTGCCAAAATAGTCATTCGACGTTTTAAGCCACCCGTTGATAAGTAATGCTCTGGTGACCCCTCCGCTGCAATTAATTCTTCAGTTTCATTCATTAACGATTCGAGAGGAATTAATCCGTCCATCAACTCCATTGCATAACCAAAGTTATTTCCTTTCATGGCAATGCGCGAGAATGGTTTAGCAATGTTTAATTGCTCTAACGGTTGCCTCATTAACCAATGAACATGCTCAAGCCAATTTCTTTTTTTATCTTTATATCGCTGTGTGCTCATTTTAACCAGCACGTTATCAACCTGAGTTGTACAAACAACTCCCTGACCACCTTGTCCTATCTTTTTGATTAACTCAAACTCTTGACCAAAGGTGTCGGTTACAATGCGCTTCTTTGTTTGTTCACTTGTCATTTGTTTATAACCTTTATTTTGCACAGTCAGCTCAAAACCAATAGTGCGAGGGTTTTATCATCCGTGTGATTCGGCGTACCCCAGTTCCTAAATTCGTTTTTTAGCCAAGCCTTAGCTTGTCTAATGCTCTTGCCCTTAGTGCTTTCAATAATCGAATGTGCAAAGTCCAGCTCCATGCCTTGGTGCAGATCTTCGCTAATACCGTCAGTCATAAGCGCAATCACATCACCTACACTCAATTTCTGCTTCGTTATCTGCCAGTCTGAAAACTGTTTAGATTTACCTAAGCCTGTAGTTATGTTGCCAAAATCATTTGTATCCGAATGCTCAGCTGTCTGTTGCGAAGTTAAAATTAAACCGTCACCTAACTGAAACGTTCTTAGCTCTCCGCTATCAGAAACCCAAGCAATCAAACACGTTGTTACTGCATCACTGGCTTTAAAATCGCCAAGCGAGTTCAACCACTTTTGGTAAACCCGCTTGATAAGCGCTTTACTTTCAATGCTGAAATCAACCGCCTTAATCACATCAAATGCAGCTCGACATGCTTGTTTTGATCCCACATCCGAATGAGCCTTGGATCCCATGCCATCACAAACTACAGCGAGCCAACCACTAGGCACCCTTTTTACTAGCACCGAATCTTGATTAGTCTGACCATTGAGTAAATGACCAGGCCCAATGACAGAAACACTTAGATGGCGAATACTTACCATTGGCCTTCTAGATCTAAGCCTAAATCGTCATCATCGTTGTCTAACTCATCAAAGTTAATCGGTGCAAGTTCGTTCGGGGTTCTACTTTGAGAGCGTGCAGTTACGCTCATGGTGACCGCTCTAAAAAAACGGTGAATATCTCTGGCTTCATTAGCTTTAAATACTGGCGCTTCTAAATCATTGTTAAATGCTTCAAGTACGTCGATATTAGCTTCAGCGCCTATCGCCATTGCAAAACGACTGGCTTTTTGACCGCGTTCACTCGTGGTTAAACGTTCTAAACCTGCTTTCCAACTGTCTGTTGGAATACCGTCCGAAAGTAAAATTAATACAGGGCGATAATCGCGAGATGTGATCAGTTCTTTATCTTCGAGCACCTCCGTCGCTAACTCGAACGCATGACCCATTGGTGTGCGACCAATCGCATCGAGTGGCTGCATCGCTTCTATTTCAGATGCTTTAGCAAGTGGTAGGTGCATTTCAGCCTTATCACCACCAAAGGTGATTAAGCCCACTTGAATTTCAGCTTGTCGTGCTGATTCTTGCCTAAAAGTAGAAACCATGTTTCGAACGGCTTCGTTAAGCGCTGCAATCTTCCCGTCCACTGACATACTGCCACTGGTGTCCGCTAGAATAATGACAGGGAGTGCTCTGGCTTTTGCTACTGCAAATTTTTTTAAACTCATTTTCTATCCTTTTAATTTTGATTAACTGTAAGCCAATCAAACTTCAATTAGTGTAAGTGTTTGTGACTATGCTTGAATGGGCGGATCTTTCTAAGATCTTTATTTCGGAAGGCTGTCATTACTGTTCCATTTGAGGACATAACAAGCTGAATTCCATTCATAGCTTTTAGTTCTGGCTCAATAGAGCCATACTTTTCAATTTCTTTATTACCAATCACGTAATAGGTTGCACGCCTTGAGTGAATAACACGACCATATTGATAAGCAAGCATCACCTGCTTTTTAGATATCCCTCTTTGCCCTTCTCTTATTTGTGCGTGCTGGCTATTTTTTAGGTCTGGTACAACGAAAAATCGATCTTGTTCTTTTACAATAAAGGTCATAACGTTTTCCTCACATGATTAGATAACCTTGTATTGCGAGAACCAGACCACAATTAAAAGTCAATAATTACAGGAACTTAATAAATAACCCCGACATCAAAAACCTAAAAAAGTAATATTTATTACATATAAGTAATTATCTATACACCAGATTTCAAAGTGAAGTTATAAATACATATCCGATATTACTCATACTTAATTGCAATATATGAATCATGGTTTGCAGCTTCTAACTTAAACGACCATTTTCTGACTGCATCAGCTTGCCCGAATTCATCTTTAGTAAAATCAAAAGTATTAAACCGGTATGGGTAACGTGTAGCCCAATAGCCCATCCCTTGATCAAATATGATCTTGACTTCACTTCCATCTTTCAGTTTTAAGAGTAAAAATCGACCATGTGGGAGATCCTTTGGCTCTGAAACTTCGGGATATACCGTTATTCCAAAGTTTTTACTAACCTGTGTATAAAAGTAAGGCTGATCAGAATGATTTTGCCAATTATCAGCAACACACACAGGTGTTCTATTATCACGATCTCTTTTCGGGTATGCAGAGTAAAGCTCCAAATCAAATTCATTTGTTTTTTCTTTGATTGCAGCAACAAAGTTAATTATTAAGAATGAGCTTAAGGGAGAGACTAAGAACTTATCATAATAATAGGCACTATCTATGCCACATGATATTTTTTCTAAAAGACTATCGTCATGTTCTGATATAAATGCTAAAAGGTTGCTGCCAAAAGATTGGACATTGCAATTTAATCTTGCGCCTACGTTATCTATAACGGTTGCAGAGTTTAAAGATGACTGGCTTGATATATTGTCAAGGTTGACCAATTCAGCAACTAGTTCATTGCTACTTGAAAGGGTTGATTTAACAATAAGTGTATCTAAAGGCTCACCCCAAGTTTCATTTGGGAAACAAGCATTTTTATCTAGCGTTCCCCAGGATTGAACGCTTTCACCTTTAATGACATCAAATAACATATGTCCACTTTCTATAGGTAGAACATCGAATTCACTCGCATACCACTTAATACTCGGAACAAGATCTTTTTGAATGCTCCAAGCGATATCAGGCTGAAAGTGTTCAAGGTATTTTCTTTCGATATAAATAGAGACATCTAAATTAGATACTGCAAGTTGATTAATCCAATTCCTATACTTCCACTCAGGCCAATCCCAATCCTGTATGTCTCCACCAAGATATATTCGTACACCTGTAACATCTGTATCAATAACTTTCGATATTAATAAAGATATACAGTCCATTTCTACTAAGGTGTCATTACCAAACGCCCTTAGTTCTTTAGGCAACCTTAACTTTTCAACAAATTGAGACGTTACCAAGAAGTCATTAGCATAAACTCGATCTAAGTTATCAATTTCATGTTGTGTATCATAATCCAAAAGACATGCGTGACATGCTCCTTCACACCCAGTGTTAGTACATGTCCCGAGGTAAGTTTTCGCTGCCTCTATTACTTCGGTAAAGTTCTTTAATATTGATGTTGAAAAACCAGCTCCTTGTGAAGCCATATCATATAGAAATAAGCTTGTAGCTTTTAAACCACCTCTTTGAGTTACATCACGAACAGCAACACCTAGCTCATTAGTTGTAATGCCAGATTGTTGAGCCAATTTTGTTCTTATGGCGACACCAAGGGTATACATTAATTTAGAGTCAAATATGGCGTTGCCTGTACATGGATCATTAATTTGTAACTCGAAAATACTAGTTTGAACATCATGCCCCAACATAAATGGATGCGTCACTTTATTATCGATACCAAATTTACTTTGTTTGATGGCCCAAGAATTTTCAGGGCCTTGGCAGTAAATACTGTTATCTACACTAGTACCCTGCAACCTTTTATGCTGTTTAGTTAATTTAGAAACACCCCCGTTGTTATCCAAAGCTTCAGCCCTACCGCAACACAAGCAAAGCGCATAACCTGCACCATTACCCGCATTATAATGAAACAGCTTTCCATTATCATTTGTCCGATATCGACCAAGCTCAGGGTTAGGTAGATGTTGCCAAGTAGCGTCTTCTAAGGATATTTTAGGCTCTTTGAATGGCAAATATTTGGGCTGCGTATAATCATTATGCAATGGTGTACTATAATCGACAGTAAACCCTGACGGAACAATATATTCCTGCCATGAAATATCACTTGAACAACACTCGGGATTTGTACAATATTCAGGCTTAGTTAAAGAAGTACTCGTAGTGTGGCACTCATTACACTCCCAAGAAACTCTGAATAGCTGCTGTTCAGTAATTTCATTTTCACTAAACGGCATTTTCCAATTTAATTGCAAGCCTTGTGATTGATAAACAATGCTGTCTAATACAATTTCCGCACCTGGTGCATATTCCCTTAAAGCTACATCCAAACTTCGACTTGGATAGCCTCTTCGCTGGAATTTATTTTGTTTACTACCAACTGAATTCCGATTTTCCTTGCTATCTTTACTATTCGTTACAAGCGCAACAACGCCTGTAGGGAAACCATACCCAGGTAAAAAACCACTTCCCGATAGTTCAGCTAACAAGTAATTTTCTTTTAAACGTTTTAATTGACCTGATAGTTTCCTTAGAGCTGCCTCACCCGCTCCCGTGCTATCACAACGGCTCAATTGAAAACTTAAGGATTCATATTCTTTCATCCACTTATCACAAGATTCGAGCATTTCTTCCTGAACCATTGAAACTAATCGTTTACTGTCGTAAAGGGAAAATACTGTTTCAAATCGCAGTTGGGATATACCTCTAAGTAACCTTTTATCAGTGAGCGCATCTGTTGAGCACCAATCTTGGAATTGTTGAATGACTGATTTTCCAGCAGCTTCAGGTTCAAGAAAAAATGTACCTGCATGCATTTGCAAAATACTCTCATCTCTTTGATAAATTGACATTAAAAAAGTTGAAAGTACTAGTGAATTGATATGCCTTAATACTAGAGGTTTACTATTTAGCGAGACAATTGGTACATTGATTGGTGTTTCAAATGGCCACTTTGGGTGGGAGAATACACGCTCACCGTGAGGGGTAGATTTACAAAACGTTAATGCCATAGCAGTAGACTCTTGCCTACGACCAGCACGACCAGCACGTTGTAAATAGTTCGCGGGACCAGGAGGAACATTATTCATAACAACCATTGAAAGGGAGCCAATATCAACCCCCATCTCCATCGTTGTTGAACAACTTAAAATTTGTATATTTCCAGATTTAAAGGCATTTTCTAATCCAGCTAAACGCGAACTTTGTTGTTGGGCAGAGTGCTCCGCCGCACGTATTAAGCTAACCCCCTCAAGAATACGGTCATTTAAATCACTCCAGTAACCTTGCTCCCTACCTTTTTCAATAAACTCTTCTGAAGTTAAATCATCTATCTTTGTACAGTACTCAAATCGTTCATCTTCATTTGGCAAATAAGGAGAGATACCTTTTAATGTAGTATCTAAAATTCGGCTGGTGTAGGGACACAACCAACCTTTAGTCATTAATTGAGGAGCGGCTACCTTTTCAAAATTTAAGCGATAACCTCTATCTTTATAATCTTTAATTAATATATGTGTTTCTAGAAGTTTTTTCCAGGCATCCCCCAGCACATCATTGAATAATATACAGTTTTCTTTTGGGTTTAATCCCGTCGCTTTTGCCAACATTCGAACCAATCGATGCATACTTCCTATTGGCTTAGCCATAGGCCAATTACGTAGTGCTTTCTTTTCTATTTCATCTCTTGGTGAGTCATCAGAGCTAATTAGACTTCGAGGCATAATTCGTGCCCCCATCCAGTTCAAATAATACTTGGGTATATCAACAAAGGTATTCTCACGAATCCAAAAATCTACACATATTTTTAGGAAGTCTTTCCAATCATCTAGATTATTCAACCCTATACTTCGCCATGACTGAGGCTCTTCGTTGATAGCATCAATAGCAGGATATGTTAATGCGACAAGCCCCATTGTTTCCAAACTATTTTGCGTCTTTGGTCTACGAGCAAACTCTCGATATAAGAATAGTCTTGCTAAATTTTTTGGATCTGAAAGCAGTGATTCTTTATCTGCATATTCGCCTATTTGTAACTGATCTTTTTTGTCACCTGTTAGTTCAGCTTCTATCGCACCAGAAAGTAACTGAATTTCACCAGTGCTTGATAACTGCTCTACTAAATCAAACCACGAAACTGATGAGGTACTTGATATTGAATCACGGTACTTAGGGACAGCATTCATGATCTCTTCGTCTGTTTTCCCCATAGACTTAAGAGCATCTATGATCCCCTGTGTCGATTCATCCAACTCATTTTGTTCACTCAAATTTGCCAAACGGTGATAAACATAACTACGGACAAAGTTTCTCTCTGAGTCAAGTTGCATTTTTGCTGAAAAACGAGCCGTGCCTTGTCGGCTATCAGTAAAAGTTATCATTCGTTTACCACGAAGATCTTTTACATCATCACTTTTTCCTGGGGCGTGCTCTAACATAGTAGGTACAACAGTCCCCATCAAAAATGGTGCACCAAGTATTGCTCGCTTAAAGTTCGTACCTGTTTGTTTTTCAACTTTCTCACAACAAGCACAACGTAAACCATCATGATCATCGTTTGTAATAATGCTAATCGCGTGACTATCTTCTTCATAAGAAGATGAAAGTGCCATTGTTTTGAAGTTTAAATACCTAATTCCTTTTTCTGATTTTAATGCTGAAAAGATTTGAGCATGCTTAGTCATTAGAACTTCACTTTCAGGCTCTTCTTGTTCTGAATCATCTAGTTGCATCTCGACTTCATCAGCATAATCATCAAGTAACTCACCAATCCTTACACTTAATTGTCTCTTACCTCCAGATACAACTAATTCTTCAGCATTTAGAGAACTTGTCCCACATCCAGAGCAATGAGCCAACTCAAATACTGGTGCGCCACAATCACAATGTCGCCTCTCTTCAAGATAAACTTTGCCAAATTCCCAACCACTTTCTAGCAAAGTGCCTTTTTTCTCAGGACAGTGGTTATCAATACAGCTCCAAATTCCCTTTTGTGCTCGATGGAAAAAATGTGCTCTAACAGGTAAAAATGCCTGGGGATCACCATACTGCCTCGAATATGCTTTCGCCATTAAATCAATTAGTAACAGCGCTTTTCTCTTATGATTAGTGGTTAACTTATTTTCCGTCGGCCAAAGGACTTTAGCTATATCAACTAAATTCATGGGCCTTTTTGTTAACTTTGTTCTTAAACTTTTAGCTACTGGTGAGCTAGATAAGTAACTAAATAACTCTCGGCTATCTAATGAAGATGCATATTCAATATCTAGCTTCGCGGTAGAATCATTATCTTTTATAGCAGGGATTAATCGATCACCATTAACTACATGGATTTGTGTTGTCTCAATACCAGCTAGCTTCGCTAAGTAAGCCTTTAACTGCTCATTTGTTTCTTTTTGATTATTTTTATCGCCAATTGTGGCTGACGTTGCCACGAAACGAACATCTCTAGGGTTTACTTTAAACGCGTGCATCACACGCGTTAACAATAAGGAAATCTCTGCTGCTTGCGACCCCACATAAGTATGTGCTTCATCTAATACTATCCACTTGAGCTTACCTTCAGATTGCTGAATTATTGGTTGGTCTTCCTGTCTAACCAGCATGTATTCAAGCATTGTTGCGTTGGTTAACAGTATTGGTGGGGGAGTATTTCTAATAATCTCTCTATATCTAACCCTCTCAGGCGTATCAGCTTGCTCTTTCCTTAATATGTCTTTTTTAGGAGGCTTAGTATCAGTATCGCCATTGTATAAACTATATTTAATTTTACCTTCAAATCCTCTTGTCCAAGAACTTAAACGCTCTCGTTGAGAATTTATTAGTGCATTTAATGGGTATAGAAAAAGTGCCTGTACCCCAACTAAATCATCTTCAGACTCTTCAGCTTGTTTTGCTAAATCGTTTAATAGTGGCACAAGGAAACATTCCGTTTTACCAGAACCTGTACCACTTGTCACAACTACCGACTTAACATCATCATCCATTAAATAACCCCAAGCTTCTAATTGATGTTGATATGGTGGTCTAGCTTCTGGCCATGAATAGTCTTCCTTAATATCATTACAATACCGAGAAGCATGCTCCTCTTTGTAATCCTCTTTTTCAGCTGGTTTTGGCAATGGTGGGGTTGTTAAGTTATTAAAAAAAGAAGTGGATAATTTTTTCTTTTCAACTAAGTCTAACAGCGATGATTTTGAAGGATTCCAACCAAACATTGCCTCAAAAATAGGATCTGCCAAAAGACTATTCCCTTCTCCAAATCTTGCTGATAACTCTTGGTGAATATAGTTACGCAGAGATGAGCTTCGTAACCTCATTTTGCTCAATATTGCTTGAGAGCTTCGCTCACAAATATCTTCGTATAACTCAGTAAACGGAATATTATTAGTCATTGACCTAATCCTTGGAAATTAAAAAACTAGCTTGAAGAGCCAAGCTATACGCTTTATGAACCCACTCTCTATCCTCAGATAGTAGCCTGGAAATTGCGACTTGTAAGAAACGGCCAAACGGTTTATAACTCACAGGAAAGTCATCTTCCGAATTTAAATGCCCTGCGGCCCAGTAGGCGGTCAGTACTGGTAATTCCAACATAAAAAATTGATTTTTATACACATGTTCTGGGAGGGTTGGATTTATTAACAGACAATAAAGCTTCTGAGGTAATACAGCTCTCATCAAATTTGGTTTTAGTTCGTGTCTGAATTCTTCATCTTTTCTAGCCGATTGAACTCGACAAATAAACTTGCCATTTTGACGTTCGAATAATTCCTTTTTTGCCATATGAAAAGAATCAAATTGGTTTAATTTCCAATCATCACTGTGACTTTTAATCCAATCACATGTTTTACCGGTTTTCTTGTATCTCAGAATATCGGCGATCGTTGCAAAGCCTTCTCCTCTAGAGGATAGCTTTTCCAAAAAGTCTTCTATCTGCATCATCATTAGTTGTTGCGACATCACAACATCAAGTCCTAAAGAGGAAACATCACGGTCTATTCTGGCTATAAGACTATCCATAGCTGAGTACCAATGCTCTAAGTCTAAACAAAACCAACTAAAAGGAAGCTGATTTTGTAGCTTCCAAACATCTTCAAACCATTCTTGCTCTGACTTTCTAAATAGTAACAATGCAAAAAGCTTCGGGTAATTCACCATATGAATAAATACATTAAATGTATTTGCTCTAACCAAGCTCAAAGCATCAATAAATATTTCTAATTCATCCCAAGCTTTGTGAGTCGGGTCTTGTTCCATTAGCTTTAAGACATCATGAAACCATTTCAAATCATTACTTTTGATCGCACAAGATAACGTTTCATCGAAATCAACATTTTCACCAAAAATCGTCACTACTGTAGGTTGAACTTTATGTTCAGGATCTGCAAAAACAAGCCAAGGACCAGATTGTAAATCCTTAGGAACAACAAAAGACTTTCTGCTCTGTTCGTCATAATCAACATCCATAACAACTTCACTTTCATTAAGTTTCCACATAGGACGAAGCTTTAAATTGACAGAATCGGGGTGTTTATGAACATGCATATTATTGATGAAGAACTTTTCCTTTATCCTTCTTTCATTGGTAACAGGAATAGCCAAATGTCTATCTGGGTATATTTTTGCTAAGTCACTACTGTACCCCAAAGCCTTATTTTCCACACGAAAACTGATAAAGTCCCATGTATCATCAGACTGTGCATACAAGGTATTAGCTAGTTTAATTAGTACCTGACAATCGATTAGCATTACAGGAGATATTTCAACATTTCCAAAACGTAAATGCTCATTTAAAGAAACTTTGATTTCATCACGCTGTTCTCCTCTGTTTTCCTTAATTAATACAGCATTAATCTTAAAACCCCAAATCGCACTTTCATTGTCGCAAACAACTTTTAGTGAGCATCGGTATAAATCATCAATACATATTCGTTGATACTTTGTAACAGGGCGTCCCGTATGTGAAATAAGGCAGAGACCATTTTGGCCTGTGGGAATTTCAAAAGATAATGACCCCGAATTTGGCCAGCGTAAGTCAGCACTGACAGAAGCGGCAATACCATTAGGCAACTGAATATCGAGTCTTTGTCCTAAAATAGCTGGCTCAACACTCCTTAGCCAACGTTCCTGAGATTGGCATAATGCAACACCATCATTTTTAAAATTAATGACATTGACTTCAAGTCTACCTGTGGCATCTAGGTGATGAGTAAAACTAGATTTTTCCGGAATGACATTCAAGTTTGACTGCCAAAGGATGTCACCATCTTTACTCCAGATAACATTACCTCGACCAAATACATTATCAGCCTGCCATGCGCTAACTTTATCTTGCTCTTTGCTTTTCCAAAACAACTCTTCTACTGGAATCTCTGCAATATTACCGTCTAGGTTGGATAAAAGTGTTGGTAGTCCTTTATAAACTTTGTCATCGACAGCTAATGGCTCTAAAAAACCTTTTACCTGACACAAAACCACATTAGTACTAACGCAATCAGTAATAACTTTAAATGAACCATGAATAGTTGATACTTTCGCACTTCCATATACTTCATAAACCGATCGTTCAGATCCTACAATAGTACCAACATGCTCGACTGTCGATAATGCATTTGAAGCCACAGGCTCTGCTGTAGAAACTATGTATACTTTTTCGTTATGACTTTTTACTGAACCTTGCCCAACGAACATCAAGCCTTTAGAAGCTGAAGCAAAAATCCAAGGCATTTCATTTGATAATGCCTCTCCTCGGTAGTAGATGTTTGACGTTAGCTTTTTATCTTCACTCCATAACTCAAAGCTAAGTTCGTTTTGTGCTGGTTCTCCAAAGTAATTGACAGTTTTACGAGATACTTGCCAGCGTTCTGCTCCATCCGTTTTTAAATTAAAGGAAGCTGATAATTTTCTTTCGAGTGTCGAGCTTATGGAGTACATGTCAAAAAACTTAGGTAGCTCTGCATTTTCCAGTTGCTCATTGAGATCATCAGGATTTATGGTTGCATTTAAATGTATCAGCGCTTCTAAATGCCATCCTTCTTGCCCCTCACGTAAAAAGCGTGTAACTCTAATAGGATGCTTTTCTCTTTTTACAATGCTAGAAGCTCTTCTAAGTAATACTCGCATTAACTCCGTTGCTTCATCATCATCCAATAGAAACTTTAAATCGTTCTTCCATTTAGGTTTTTTAGCATCCAATTCCAACACAGGATCTTTTACAGCATAAAGGTGGTATTCATCCCTTAACAAAATAAGATCGTCTAATAAGGATGCGGCTAGTTTAGCCAAGGAATCTTGCTGTAAGCTTTTCGGTAAGTTATGTAGAGATTCGCCCGCTAGTTCATACGATGATTTACTAAGGTGAAAACGGCTATATTCTTCAATTAAGTTGATAAGATATTGTCTTAAATGAGTTTCATTTTCTCCTGTTAATATTGCTCTTGGAAACCCCCCTTGACAAAATAAAGTAGCAAAATACTCATCTCTAGTGGTATCAAAAATAGTCTGTTTCCAGGAATCTAAACCTCTTTCCACAGCTCCTCGAACGGATGACTGATAATAAGGGCGGTAATCCCTAATACCTAAACTATCGAAAAGTGGTTGCCACTTATCTCTTCCACCACCGTAATTTCTTTGTAGCCATGTTGCTGAATACAGAACAAACAATTTATCAAATATAATTGAAGCATTAAAAACGACGCTAGGTGACTTCCCCCCCAGCATATTCTTTAGTTTTAATCGAAGAGAAGTAAGCTCTTCATCTGTTACTTTATACGCCCAAATAGGCTTTCCTGATAATCTTGTACGTGGAGGAATACTAAGAAATTCACTCTCCCAATGTTTTAATGCGCTAATACCAGTTAACTTTTTTGAAGATATAGCTGAAGTACTCATAATAAATTGCCTATTTTAGGGCGATAGGCTCGTTTGATATTTTTTATTATCCGAGCAAAGATATAAGTAGAGGAGTAACGCTGGGGTATTATCACTGAAATTCCTTTTTACTGCTTCCCGACCATGGGATAGTTATATACTACTAGCATTAATCTACCATTCATTTAATTAAGATCAAATAATTATGCGACCAATTAGATTAAACTCACAAGCAAGTTAAGAGCTCTATTATGCTCTTAACTTGCTTGAGATTATTATTCAAGCGCAGCGATTTCATCTAACATTGGCATTCCACCGTGTACGAGGCCCTGCAGTTCCCCACACATTGACAACATTTGTGCAGTTATGCCTGAAATTTGGCCTTCACGCTTTTTCCATATTCTTTGTATTGCGTTTCGTTCTTTATCAAGCTCGCTTTTCATTTGTTCTTGATGATCAACAACCGCCTTTACACGTTGAACAAATTGAGGGCTGCATA
The DNA here is from genome assembly GCF_005886115.1 of Pseudoalteromonas sp. S4492. NCBI lineage: Bacteria > Pseudomonadati > Pseudomonadota > Gammaproteobacteria > Alteromonadales > Pseudoalteromonadaceae > Pseudoalteromonas > Pseudoalteromonas sp. S4492. The sequence continues at coordinate 75,999 of NZ_PNCP01000027.1, read as the reverse complement.
TGTAATCATAAATAGCTTCCATTTGTTCATTTTTACCTGCACTTACCGTTTTTTGACGCTGTGTCTCTAACAAAGTAACCCTCAAAGCTTCACTTAGCCCCTTTGCTAAAGCTGGTTTAACTAACCAAACTCCATCAACCATTAACATAGGCTCATTTGTATTTGCAGGAAATACAGTGGTTACAAGTACTCCAATATCACCGGCAGCATTTTGTACATCTGTTTTAAGTTTGCTAACCCAAGTGTTTGACCAGTTTTCAGCTCGCTTTGTTTCCCACACTATTTTTCCACATACAGTTCCTGAGCGCATGCAAACTGTTTGAATAACATCTGCGCCTTTAGCGCCTTTTTTTACAGGTTCAATAAAATCAAGCGGATATAACTGTGCTAGTGTAGTCTCTAACTCAAGTTCTAAAACTTCACCTTGTAGTTGTTGTGATCCCTGCTCTAGCTTGCGTTTAAGTTCGTTATTAGCTTTGGAAGCATCATCAATTTTTTTACGATACTCTGCTTCTTTTAATTTAAACTCGTTAGCAGCATCATCACGCAGTAACTGCTTTTGCTCCTCAACTTTGCGAGCTAATTCTAGCTCATAGTTTTTTTGTTTATCTTCAAGCTCTGCTTTGGCCTTTCTGAGTTTAAGCTCTTCATCTCTAAATCGATCTAATTGTTCATCTTTAGATTTTATTGATTCCTCAAGGCTTTGCTTCTCCAGCTTCACCTTTTCAAGCACGCGTTGCTCTGCTTTAATTTTTTCAGATTCAATCTTTGTTTTAAGTACCTCTTGGCTTTGCTTGCTGTCTTCTAGCTGTTCATTTAATTGAGCTAGTTGCTGCTGAAATACTTTTGACGCTGATTTTTCTGCATCTTTTGTGGCTTGGGCTTTAATAGCCATTAATTGCTGGTTTAGTAGTTCCTTATACTCACTTTCGTGCTGCTCAATTAAATGCTTTGCTATCGCATCTTTTACATGAAAATCAGTATCACAATGAGGACAGGTTATTGAATCGTTTGCATTAAGGATAATTTTGGAAGTCATGGCTGAGCCTTATAATAGTTAAACACAAATAAACTATTACAAGCTTAGTGCCAATGTATAACACACTGTTTTGCATATAATTTAAACTTACAACCAAATTTAACATGGGAATAATATTACTTTTATGTAAATAAAATCACTATCAAATAAGACCTTAACTTAAACTGCTCAAATCTATTCTATTTTCACATTCAGCTTTTATATCAAAAGGAACAACCCAGAGCTTTAATGTACCACCTTCATAGTTAAAGCTATGTGGGAGTGTTGTACTAAACGCATCTGTTTTTGGGTAAATAAGGACTAAGCGCCCTTTACCATTTAAGTAGGTATGACCATAGCCAAGCATCTGATAAAAGTCAGCCTGAGAAAGCCCAAACTTGTCTTTTCGTTTAGAATTTTTCTCGTTTATTAATTTCCATTTTGTATCAAGCACAATGTCATTACTTTTATCAATATTACTTTTGCGTGAGATATATAAATCCGGTTTTAATAAAAAATATGGTGTATTACCATAATCAACTAAAGACTTTGTGCTAACCTGGGCAGATATCTCACCCAAACCTGTAATATGCTTTTTTATATACTGAGCAACAAAGCTCTCAAACACCGCTTCCATAGGAAACAACAACGAAAATGCATTGCGCTTGCCTTGCAAAGTTAACGGAGAAAACCCATCAATAATTAGCCTTGCCCACGCCAGTGAGGCTTCGTAATATTTCATTCCTCTATCTAACTTAACGCTGGCAAAGTCATTTTTAACATTATTACTTAGTGGTATATCTGCAAAAGCAAATAACAACTCTTGCAGTAGCTTTTGGTTATTAGCACTTCGGCTATAGCCTTTCACCTTGACAAGTGCAGTGTGTATTAGTCGATTAACCGGCCTATTTTGTAAGTAATCTTCGTACTCAACATAAAACTTATGTTTATTAATAAAGTTATGCTTAACTTGCTTTCCTACCAGAAGCTTTCCTTTTAAAAAGGCAACGTTATCTTCTTTTAGTAGATAGTCACTTTTAAGCCCGCGCTTTATTAAGGTATTTACAGAGGCTAAAAACTGGCTAATAAAAACCTCTAGTAAAGGTATTTTATTTTCAGCTAAATTAGCATTACTAGTTTGTAAGTGCCTAAACTGCTTAAGTGATTTAAGCATCATTAGTAATGAAGCGCGCGAGGCGCTATCATCACTATTTTTAGCTACTTTAGGCAATACCTCTATTTGGGTTCCATCGGGTGTAAAAATCACACCAGCATAGTTTTTAACTTGTAATACTTCACAGTGATCAACTTGCTTTAAGCGCATAAATCGGCTTTCTGAGTCATCACATAAACATAATTTTTTTAAATAGTTATATGCATCTCCAGAAATAGGCTCTATCTGGGGCGATGCTTGTACTTTGTCACTTTCATCATCACCATTACCCAAATACCCAAACTCAAAAACAGTAGTTTGCTTTTTAACTTCCAACATTAGTGAGTACTCGAAGATGTAACTTCACCCGCATCATCACTAGTGTTCGCTGGGCTTTTAAACACTGTATTGTCATAAATAGCTTGATAAGCTATTGGGTTATTCCATACTGAATCATGATCGTTAAATTCAGCTAAAGTGAAAGTTGTTTTCGTGTCTTCATAGGTTTCTAAACCATGATTATCACCAAAAATTTCATTATATTTTTCGTTTTTCGACTTTACAAAAATATATTGTTCTAATTCACTTTTTTCTTTTCGGTTGTCACCTAAAACTAAGCGAATTTTATTCCAGTCTTCAAAAAAGTACTCTTCAAGTAGCGGGATTATTTTATTTTTAAAGGTATTTTTAAGTTCACTAAAGGCTTTTTCTTCAGCATCATCGTCACTATTTAAAGCGTCTAAAACAGGAATTAAAAAAGCATGCCCTAATGCATGTTCTCGGTCATATAACACTTCAATGCGCTTATTCATTGTTTCAAGTAGTTGTTCTAAATTTATCCCCTTAACTACTTTGTCTTTAAACAACTCAGGTTGTGGCATCATTTCTATAAAGTCAAAACGACGTCGCAATGCAGTATCCATCATTGCCAACGATCTATCAGCTGTATTCATAGTGCCAATAATGTAAAGGTTATCAGGGACTGAAAACACGTCACCTGAGTATGGCAAAACAGTATCTAACTTTTCGTCATTACCAAGTCTTTTTGAAGGCTCAATAAGTGTAATGAGCTCACCAAATATTTTTGAAATGTTGCCTCGATTTATTTCATCGATAATTAAAACAAAGTTTTTGCGTTCAATATTGTTTGACTCAGTGGGTGAAACTAAACCCTTTAAGTACGAAACTAAAGGCCGATAATAAACACCTAGCCCAGATTTGTACTCTCGCTCACCATTAAAAATAGCTCTTAAAGTATTTATACTCAGTGTGTGATCTTTACTACCCCCCTGTTTTTCGAAGAATATTCGCTTGTCATTAAAATCGATTACTTTGAATGACACTTTCGACATAGGAACTTCAACAAACTCACTTTCAGCTAATTCGGCGCAAAATGCGTCCCAGCAACTATCAAAGCTATGCTGTACAGTTGATTCTTGAAAGGTACGATATTTAGTTGCTTCAATTACAATTTGTTTAAATACGCCATCTTCAACTTCATAGGAGATACTGCCGTTATCGCTAGATGCTTTAAGTCCTTCAACAAACTCTTCATATCCAAAGCTCTGATGGAATGTTAAAAATCTAATTTGACCATATTGCTTAAGCTCTTCGTAATATTCTTTATAAGTTGCTCTTAAATCTTGGTCATTTTCTACTTTTTGAGCAAAATAAGGATCTACAGCATCAACTGCTAACTTAACGGTATTAAATGTTTTCCCTGTCCCTGGTGGGCCATATAAAATGGAGTTTAGAGGGGGTAACTCAATTGACTTATTCATAGATGGAGCTTCTAAATCACTATTTGTAATTGCTTTACTAGGCAGAAATAGGTCAAAGTCTTGCTTAACATTGTTAAAAGCAAAGTCAATTAAAGCTGTTTTTTCTGGATTATCTGCTGTTACTTTCCAAATGCGAGGCCTGTATGTATAAAAATACCATGTCTTTTTATGAAAATCAGGATACCATTTTACCTTTAAATTAATACCATCATTTAAATTTTCAGTTACTTCACCAATAGCTTTAATGTCCATTACTGAAGCCATTTTACCGTCATTATCGAAAGGTAAATTATAGGTTTGTGTATAAACTGACTTTATAGCAATTTTATCGCCTGCTTTAATTTTTTTTACATTGTCATGGTATTTATTATCATCACCATTTTGCCAAATACCTTCTTTTGTAAAGCGCTCGGTTTGATCATCAATTGCGCCGTACGATGCACCTAAAAACCAATAAATGCTTTTTCCGTTTGACATGAAACATCCTTATCTTTTTTTAATTTAGGTTTAGCTCTATAAAACTTCTAAATTCGTAATTAGGCTAAATTCTAAAATTTAACTGACTATCAAGTTCACATAAATACTCAACAAAACACTCTTCTATTTTTATTAACTTTGCTATATCAAATTCTTTAGTATTGCCTGTGCCGTATAAAGCGTCGTCTTCTTCGTCAGGTTCTATTCCATGCACTATCTCACTGTGTAATTGGGCAAGGATATCTCTATCAATGTAGGGAGCTTCACTACAAAATTCTCCAACGGTATCAATTAAATTTGCATGAAACTCGTCAAACTTATCACGTTCTAAATTCTCTGGAAATTCAACTAAAGAGTCATAATAATCTTCTAATTCACAGGCTAACCGGTCTAACTCATTTGCATCCAAAATAAAATCTTTAGATCCATTATCATAAGCAATATGTAACTCGTTATGAGCTTCTAGCTCAGCTAACAAACTCTGCAAACATGAAACCATTACAGCTTGATCGACTAATGCTTGTGAATAATCAATTCCTATCTTTTCATAATCTGCTTTTATTTCTTGCTCAATTTCTTTTTTATTTATATTTAATTCATTTTCAATGGACGACATATTTAGTACCTATAAAACTTTAATTTTATAAAAAATAATCTACTAAAAAGCTAACTAGTAACTTGTGCTAGTTAGCCGAGGTACTGACCGGCGCATACTCTAAGTTTTTCTTCATATTTCCAATTAATATCGCTTGGTTAATTTCAGAATCAAAAAGTTGTTTTAACAAGTCTTTCTGATTGTTTATTAACTGGGCATGCTGAGGAGTTTGACCGCTAATGACTTCACGCGCTTTTGCATTACACCAAGTCTTATAATTAGATAAAATTAGGTTGTAATTTTTTGATGAAGTCTCAAGTATATGATCAGCCATTTTATATTTACCGAAGCGTTCATAAAGTTGGCTTTCTAAGCAAATAGTCTTCGGAAGCAAGTCCATCATCATATTTACAAAATCAAACATCAACTTTGCATGTTGTGCACTTGCAGAGTCTACATATCCAACTAAGTTATCAATAAGCGATAAAAGTTCATTTCTTTTAACTGCAAGTTGAGCCATGTATTGCACTGCAATCTCATGTGACTCCTCTACAAGTGCCTTGTCTAATAACAGCACTCTTGCCGACTCAATTAATCCAAAGTATTCTGATAGTTGACTCATAAAATATATAACATTTTGTGAGTGTACATCTTGCGAAACCAAATCAATCTGATCTTGCAACTTATCAATTTTATTAGCTAAATATTTTGTTTGTGCAACAATAGCACCCAATAAAAGCCCAGTAGATAAACCCGTAGCAGCAAGTTGAATTGTTTGAGCAGCTTGCATTTGCTTTAAAATAGAACCAAGCCCTTCAGAAGAATCTATCGTTTTTTCTACTAAAGGAAGCCACTGCTCTACTCCTTTATTGCTCACAGCAACACCATCTCTTAGGCGAATAGTCCCTCTCTGTAAACCCTCAATTACTTCAGGCTTTACTTTAGACCAATCGATGATTAAAACTTTTTCATACATTTAAAAAATATCCTTATTTTCTAATTGTTGGCGCATAGCAGCTACTTGAATAACAGCAGGAAGAGTAACTCTAAATGCAGGACCTGTAATCGCAGGAACAGTTATTAAACCATTAATTGCCCAACCGACTGGACCTGCAAAAATACTCAGTGTTCGAACAATTGTTGCATTAGCTGCTAACTGTAAACCTTTACCCATAATCATTCTAGCAATAGAGTTAGCAACAATTAACGCAACCTGATAACTAGCAAAGCCACCAAGCTTTATTGCCGAAATTATTGCCGTCATTGCGGCAGGGCCAGCTAACTTAGGGTCAACTTTTAGTGCTTTTGTTAACTCACTTTTTTGCTCATCGGTCATATCGTCCCATGAAGTCTCTATTAATTTGGCAAACATTGCTTTTTCTATTTCAATAGTCTCTGCATCAAAATTGGTTTTTACTTTAATACGCTTACATACATCCACTAAAATTTCACGATACGTAACACCTGTTCGACGAACAAGGTTAACCAAAGTATCACCACCATAATGCTGGAGCTCTGCAGCTACACTTTGCCACGCTTTTCGATAGTCACCTTTTGCATCTATAAATGCTTTATTTCCAGATAATGACTCTGTATTTCGTTTTTTCCCATCTTTATCAAACATCAAATGCTTAACGAGTACTTCTAGCATTTCTGCATCTGCATACTGTAAAAATGCTAAATCTTTATCTTCTCTATATTTATTTGACATCTGTATTCCCTATTTTAATTTACGATTAATTATATTGATTTATTATAAATAGCTACTTTTGGTACTTATAGATCGATTTTTTTTTCGATCAAGGGTTGTTTATTTCAAACCTTGTCATGAAACCTTCAAACACTTTATCGGCTCTATTCTCTGATAAAATACTTTTTAATGTTTCAATAGCTTTTAATTTTGAATGTTTATTTTTTATCATATAGGCATATACCAGCATTGCATGTCTGATATGCGTAATAGGTATGTCTACAGCTGAAAGTACGTCCAGAACAGTTGTAACAGCATTTGAATAACTAAAATCAGCTTCTTGTAGCAGTGTTGTAACAGCTAAGTTTTTTACCTTTTCTTCCTGAGTATCAAAGTTAGTAGCACTCTTAGACGTATTATCATTTAAATAGTCATAATGTGATGACTCTGAGTAGCGACCATCAGGTGAGTAACTTCCATTATTTATGTGTCTGCGTTCAATCTCAGCTTGATGTGATAGCTTTCTCGACATGTGCTTCCTCTAATTGTTTCAAATTTTTATTAAAATACTTAACCACCTCGGCAACAATGCCGACCAGCAAATAGCGTGTTATTTTTTACTGGCTTTTGCTAATATCGATTGCGTTAGATTATCCACCCGCTGTTTAGAGTTAGCGAGGTTCTTTTCTAAAGTGCCGGCTAAGGCGAAGTATTGTTCGAAGAGACGAACAGTTCGGTTTGTAAAAAATTCAAAGTTTGATTTTTTCACTGGCTACTTCTCCTTTTACTCAATAGGTATTGGCAACTTTAATACCAACACTATTGTCCTTTTTATTTTTCGTGTTTGATGTTTAGATTCTTCATCCAATTGCTAAGCGTTTGGTGATCTTTTATGCCAAGCATTTGAGCAGCATGTTTTTTAACATTACCACTTGCTTTTAAAGCAGCTAAAACATAAGCTTTTTTATATTTATCAACTAATTGTGTTATATCTATTTTATCATCGTATGACAGTATAACATCTGTAAAGCTTTCATTTTTAGCACGCTTAATCACGGCATTTGCTAAGTCATTTTCAGTTATTGTTTGTGAGTCAGACCATAAAAATGCACGGTTTAATGTGCTCCACAGCTCTCTAATATTACCTTGCCACGGTTGAGATAAAATAAACTTTATTCCCTTTTCGGAAATATTTTTACTTATGTAGTCGGGATGTTTGCTACCTGCTTTATTTATTTGCTCTACTAGTTGATTAACAATAACAGTGATGTCTTCAATCCGCTCTCGTAGCGCTGGCATTTGTACAATGCCCACTGCTAAGCGGTAAAATAAGTCTTCGCGAAACTTACCTTCTTCTACTAACTTTGATAAATCTTTATGTGTGGCTGCAATGACTCGAACATCGACATTAATGGTTTGGGTGTCACCTAAACGGTTGACCTCACCTTGTTGTAATGCCCTTAAAAGCTTTACCTGAATTTCGGGAGTTAATTCACCCACCTCATCTAAAAATAAAGTGCCTCCGTCGGCCTGTTCAAAGAGCCCTGGGTGATCTTTTTCTGCTCCAGTGAAGGCCCCTTTTTTATGACCAAACAAGGTTGAATCAACAAGGTTTTCTGCAAATGCTCCGCAGTTAATTACTTTTAATGGCTTGCTTGCTCGTAAGCTTCCTTTGTGAATGGCTGTTGCCATTAGCTCTTTACCGGTTCCGGTTTCGCCAAAGATAAGTGCGGGTACTTCTGAAGCTGCAATCTTTTTAGCTTTGTTGACTACTTTTTGCATTTGCACTGATTTTGCAGTGAGTGCTGAAAAAGCTTGCTCAATTTTAGGCTCAGAGGTTGCCGTATTCGCTATGTTTTTAGATGCTGACTTTACATACTCTTGGCCAAAATCAATTGGGATATCAACGTGTAGCAACTCATTCTTTGGGGTTGCTTGAAGGAATTGAACGTTCGCTTTACCTTTACCGATAAGAACCGATAAAGTGGTCATTGCTGGCGTGCCTGAGGTCAGGTTTATTGATAACGAGTCAGCTTCTTTACTTAATTTATTGATCCAAAGCGCTGTTACTTGGTGAATAGACTCATAATCAATTGGGCTGGCTATATTGGCTTTATGTACCTGAATATCATGATATGGTTTTCCAATTGTAGCCATTCGCTTTTTTACAAAATCTTCAAACTTTTTCCAATATTTTTGCTGATGATTTGAGAGTATTACAATTTTATCAAAAGGAGTTTGAGAGTTAGTAGCGAGAGTTGAAATTGAAGCATTTTTTTCACCATCGAGCATGTTATCAATGTCTTTGGTGCCCAGCCAAGAAAGAAGTATATTCACAGTCCATTTGCTCATATTGTTACTTTGTTAACTATATTACAGTAAATAATAAAATTTACCTATAAAAAGTAATAAGTTAGCCCCTTATTCATCACTAAAATTTTCCACGTCAGATTGATTTATGTTGTATTTCTATACGAGTCTAAGTCTTTATCTTGACTAATAAAGTTTGTGAAAAGGTTCTCTATAAATGAAGAATAATATTTTGTGATCGACCATCAACTCCTAATAATCATATACAACAATTAAAAATGACATTTGATGTACTACTTGTTTTTACAAGAAAGAAGTTTGGTAAACAACTCTATTAAGATAGTGTTTATGAGATTTGTTTTATGTAGAAAGGAAAATTTTGCAAGTTTTAGTGTTTTTTGGTTCATTACGCTTTTAATTAAAAAAGGAGTAGCACGCTACTCCTTTATTGCCCTCAAGCCTCGCCTTACATTATCGTTGGCAATACGCTTTTGCATTACCACAATGGAAAAGTATATTTGCGTACAATTCCCTCACTAGTATTATCAGAGTGAACTCTGACTACCCAGACATTGAGTAGTGAGCCGGCAAATAACGGCTCGTGGCGTATTTCGTGAGTTATGATTAGGCCGCTATTTTTAAATGCAAAAATAGCTTTCTTTATCCTATGAATGCGTTTGTTTGATTTGCGATATGGTCTCTTTTATAGAATTTTGAGTACGCTCATTATTAAGCTCTGGCTCGAACTCACGCTCAATTTTTTCTTTAAAGTCATCATCAAAGTCATTCTCTAATTCCGTATCGAATAAATCATCAAAGCGCTCAGGGCTTTCGTTGCAAGGTTGGTCATCGTAATCCGAATAATCAAAGGTACCCTCCTGAATATCTTCGAGCAGAAACACCATCATTTTATAAAACAACACTTTTACACCACGATAGTTGAGTTGTTTATTAGCATAAACATCAGGCTCAAAAATTGACCAAAGCCCCTCAAAATCAGGGTTTTCTTTGTTTAACATTAAATGATTAATTTTATGGTCGTTTTTGAGAATGATACTGCGGATTGAGTCAACTAAAGTTAGAAGATCCTGCGTTGATATATATCTAAACATAGATATGCTCCTTTATTTTTATATGGGTTTAAACCGCTGTAACGGCTTTTAACTAAAAAGGAACGAGGAAGGGGAAATATTAAGAAAGCGAACCCAAGGGTTCGCCAGTTTTAACTTTTTTCGATGATTTCTAACCAGCTTTCTTCAGCGTAACTGAAGAAAGTTGTTGGTTTAGTTAAGAATATCGCTTCGAACTCCGCTGAAAATAAATGACAGAATTCTTTTATTTGCTCAATGTACAGAAGCAAAAAAGCATACATTTCTACACCATCTAAATAGCGCCCTGAAAAATCAGGATTATCATCAAAAAGCTGCTTTGAGATGCTTATACCCAATACACTGCCTACCCTATCTCTGTGCATATAAATGTAATGGCTAAAGCTAAGTTCGATTAAATCGCTTGTAGACGCTTCATCAACATCTGCTAATAGCAAAATCGTTGAATTGTCATCCCAAGGTGATTTACTCGCGCGTTGATACTCTCTGATGAATTGTGATTTTGATGTACTCATGAGTTTCCTAGTTAGTGTTTGACCTAACACTAACTAGGCTTATGTGATGGTAACGAATGGTAAGTAACAGAGGTAAATTTCACCTCTGTGTTACGCTTTTCTCATTCAGTGTTACGAGTTAATGGCGCTGTGTTACGTAGTAATTTAAGAGAAAATAAAGGAGGGAAAGCGTGTGAAAAAATGCATAAAATTGATAAAAAGTCGATTTAGTTAATACAATTTGCTTTTCCATCAAACTTAGTTAATACTTAGCTTTGTTGTTGATTTGTCAAAAATCACCAACACAAAAAAGAACACAGCAAAATTCAACTATTTGTTTTTCCTCATTAAATTATGGCACCTAGTACTTATCACAGTTAATACATTTGTTATTGATGAGTAATGCCATGACACACCTTTAAGCACGATGATGGAGTATTGCCTTTAAAAGCTAATCTAGATTTCAAAAAGCAGCGAAAATTGCAGCCGCGTAATATAGATTGCTGCGAATGAAGTTTCTTTGATCTAGATCAAGTTTAAAAGTAGTTAAGATCCTTCGAGAGCGATATTTCAGTAGTAATGGAGTGGGATTATCTACCGAACCAAGCTATGTGATGAGATAAGTGAGAGGTTTTATGATGACTAAGTGGGTGTTCGTATGTGTAGTAGTCATAAGAGCATTGCTTATAACTAGATATAAATAAGTTAGAGTGTTTATTCGGTAGCTCTCTTTTTCGCAGCTGCCAACGCAATAAAACAGCTACCGCATTGCGCCTTAAATACAATTTTTACTGCAAACTAAAAATGCCCGCGGTGGCGGTCGTCTTGAAGCGTTTGTTATAACTATATTCCAAACTGTGTGCCTAAATTACTTTATACAAGCCACGTTTTATACGCTCAAAGATGGCGCTATCAGTCTTTGCACATTCACACGCCCCTATACAAGTATGGTTAATACAGTGATCAGAGGGATGAATCCATCTTTCATCAAATGATGGCATTTTTAGTTTGATGATCGATTTGATTTCCTTTGTAGTTAACTCAGAACCACGAAACTCTACAAAACATTCCCTAATTTTACCATGATGTCGGGCAAAACTTCCCATGGCGAATATTTCCCTTTAATTATAAAACCGTAATATATGGCGTAAAAATCTTGGCTATAAATAGCGAAAAGTGAGCACAAACCAAGCTTTAGACGTCAATTCATTAATGTATTTATTATGTATTCTCAGCTAACCAGTTACAATTCTATGTTTTTGTTTGATTGGTTCAGTTGATGACCAACCCATTTCTTCAGCAACCAGCTTGGCAAGTGACCTAATTTCTTCCCAATTAGGATCGTCAAATAAAGCACTACTTTCAAGATACATGGCTGAGAATTGCGCACCTGAATGCTGATTAATAAAAACATCTAACGCCTCAATAGATGCTGCTTGTTTAGGTGTTAAATCACTAACTTTCAAGTCGTCTAAGCATTCACCAAACTCAAGCACCAACTCATCACCAATAGCCGCGAAACTTGGATATAGTTCCTCTTGGACTTTTGCTGATGCAGCAAGTGCCATAATCGAATTTTTCAGGTTATCCATATTTCTACCGGAGTACATAACACCTCACTTAGGGACACAAATGAGTGACTAAAGCGGTTGTTTAATAACCATTTACTCTGCACTATCTCTCAAGGTTTTCGGAATATAGCGAATTAATTGTTCAGAACTTTGAATAGTTAAACGCTGCTTTGGGAACTCATGTAGTTGAATATTTAAGTACTCAGTTTTTGAAACTGGTTTAGCCATACGCTTGAGAAAGCCCGGAGTATTTTCTGAAAACAAACCACTTTCTAATGTAACAGCCGAGATTTCTTGCCAGGGAATAAACAGGTTTTTATGACCAAACTTAAAGGGAAAAAGCACTCTTAAATAAAGCCCCCTGTTATTTGCTGCAACCTTTAAGATTCCGTTATGTCGTATTTTACCAATATACCCACTTCCAATTCGGAAGCTTTCTTCTAAACCCCAGTCATTATTTTTTCTGTATCTTTTAGCTAAGTTTTGCCAGCCACTTTCTTTTCCTAGTCCATAACAAACTCCAAACCAACCAACTACAAAAACAACATAAAACCAGTTTGAAGTGAGAAAAGACGATAAAACTGTCTGAGAGTAGATCACATACTCTTGAACTAAAGGAGGTATTTCACCTCCACTTCCCACGTAGATGAATAGAACAAAAAACGAAAGGAAAGAAATAGTCCAAATCAATCCAATAAACTTAAAAACAATCTTCATACTTTCCTTGTGTCCTAATCAGCTTGCGTGCGGCATAATTTTTTTGTTAAGTACGTGTTTAGTACAACCTATCAAATTTCATTACTCTGTAAAACTCACCAGTACTAGAGCATTTATAGTTGCTACCATTTAACCCCCCGCCTTTGACCTTTACGAGAGTTTTGTCTTCGAAATAACACGTATTCAAAGTGGACGTGAATATAGCCTCACCTCTGAAATGATTAAAACCACCATAAATGGAAGCACCATTTTCAGTCATCTGTGATATTGCAGTTACAAACTTTAATTTTCGAGACAAGTGCAGAAATCTTCCATAAGTATCAATGCGCCGATAAGGGGCTAAAAATTGTTTGCTAAATGTTGAGGAGCCAAAACAGCAAACTGTTTTTTGTACTTGTTTATTAGATTGTTGGGGCTACTTTTACCCAAATGGTGATTTAAAGCAACCACGTTTATACTCTTGAATTGTTATATCAGCACTAAAGAGACTTTAAGGCTTAATTTAGCTTCGCTTACTAACTCTTCTGAAAGAGCCAAGAATCTGAAGCTGATATTTAGTTCAATGTCTGCGTCCATTTGGTCTGTCCATAGATGCATAAGAATTTAATAGTGCGAGTTACATATTTTTCTGCTTATTCGTAATGCGAAAAGGCTACAGCAATACGCAGCGTTAATTTGTTATGCAACTTCCAACCACAAATCAATATTGAATTCCTTTAGGTGTTTTTTAATTGCACCTATTAGATTAATAATTTCTTGTTCAGGAATTACTTGGGCTTTGATATAAATATCGCTATTACCCTGACCATACTTGGATATCCATTCATCGGAGAAGATGGTATCCGTATAGCTTTGAATCTTAGTTTTCAGAAGTTGTTCGTGATACTCACAATCCCTTAGTGCACTTGACACTATAATAACCAAATCGACACCACCACCTTTTCTTTCTCCAACGATATCGATTTTATCTAAGCCCTGAATAGGGTCATCCATGTTAGATTCCTTAAGTTACGTGATATTTAAGTCTTTGTGTGGCATGCGGTTTGTGAAGCAAGAGCAAAGCAACTGGTTTTGTCAGCGCTTTTGATTTGCCTTGTTATATGCAAGTGACACAAATTTCAATATGTCATCTAACAATATTAGTATTGCAAAGCTAATTAATAAAACAATTAAGTAGTACAAATTATAAGGTGACCAACTAACAAGTAGTGTGACTTTATCACTATCTGATAAACAAGACTCTAAGATGCCATTTAAGCAGCGTTTTTGAGCTAAAATGAACTGCTCACTGCTTCTATATGACATTCCAAACATAGTACTTGTGTAGCCTAATATGCCAAACAAGAGTCCTTTCAAAATCCTTTTATACATTTTAATAGACACTCTAAACCTTCATGTTCATTTAATTTTTTAGTGTGCTCATCGCACATATTTCTGCCAATGCCACGCTCATTTATCTATCTTATATAGTTCTAACAAAGTTTCTAAGGTATTGCTATAAAAAAGAAAACCTAACAAAATACAAGTATCGTCTTTAAGCAATGACTATCTAGCTGCTCTTCGGCTCTAGCTCATTGCAGCCCTGCTTCGAGTCAGTAGGATCTGGACTAGCGCTTTCTGCTCAAGATTGCTACCGTAAATAGTCTAAGGGCGGTTGTGAGTGAACAACGAGCATATAACATAACCGCTCGATGTCAGCATTGGTTGTTTTGAAGTCATATCTGCCAATCAAATAAAGGTGTATTATTACTCTCATAATTGATTACTAATTAGAGCGTCATGCTTAAAGTTATTTGTTTGCATATGATGGAATGGAATGGAATTGGTTATTAATAGTACATTAAGATGAATGGGTACAAAGAGAGGTTAAAAACCAGGACGTTAACTCAGAACTCCAAACTTTGTTTTAAACAATACTTTCACACCAATATCGTTCCGTTACCTATCGCCCTAGGGTGATTTACTCGCGCGTTGATACTCTCTGATGAATTGTGATTTTGATGTACTCATGAGTTTCCTAGTTAGTGTTTGACCTAACACTAACTAGGATTGCGAGTTGGTAATTATCTAAAAGAGGCTAATTGAGGACATATACTTTGAATTAGAGTAGTAGCTAAATACCTTTAAGAATTTGTATAAAACAGCTAGCAGTTCCAATCCAATTTGTAATAAAAAACCCAACACTTCGATAGTATTGGGTTTATTCATTTATAACGCTCTACTTCAAGTTTGAGTTAACGGCTAAACCAAACCGCAAAACCAAATTGAGCAATAGCAAAAATGATATGCGCAACAATAATGTAGGCATAGGTCTGAAATTTATTCGGAATTAAACGCGCAAAAAAACCACCACCTAATCCAGGCATGAGTATACCTAGACCTGCGAGAGTACTTAAAATTACACCGACTATAACAGTAGGCATTACCGTTGGGTTTTCGATAAAACCAACACCATAAATAAGCAGAATAAGAGCTGCATATGCAATACCGACTAAGTAATGAAATACCCAACCAGTCGCTTTTTCAATCAAAGATGGTGCATTTTTGTTGCTCTGGTCTAAAACAAAATTACCAGATGTGATACCGATTAACCAACGTCCAACAATGCCCCAGTCAGTCGGCGGGATCTTTGTAATCGTTTTAACTAGAACACCCCAAACATCTAAAGCAATTGTTGAACCTACACCAACAATTAAACAAAAAAGTATAATATTTTCCATACATCTCCACTTATAGGCAAAGTTATTAATAGCGAACAAATTATGGATCGATTATTCCATAATATCTAGCATTGAAATTGAATGTTGCTCTAAAATAGAAACAGTAAAGACTCAGAAATGGTAGAAATTGTTTACATTGAAATTACTGCCAATTAGAAAGTAAGAGACCAACAGCCTCTTGAAGCTGTTTTTTCTTATAACCATCTTTCGCTTTTATTGATATTCCTTTAACAAAGCTATCAATCATTAAAGCATATGCATCTGCATTGATATCTTCTGGCAATTCCCCCTTATCTATTGCACGAATTACACAACGCAAAATAGCTTCCGTCGTTTTATTTCTTACTTGATAAGTTAACTCCTCAACATCTTTATTATCATCGCAACAGTTTAAACCAGACAAAACAGCCATACAGCCTAAAGGTGAAGTTGAGGATGTTTGGACTTCGATCAGATGATTCAACATATTTTGCATAGCCTCCCTAGGCCTTACGCTGTCATTATCTAAGTAAGAGGTCACTTCACCACATGTTTGCGTATAGAGGCTTAGGCATTCTTCAAAAAGCTCTTTTTTAGAGCCAAAGGCTGCGTAAAAACTAGCTGAAGATAGATTTAATGTATCTCTAAGATCAGCTAATGAGGTGCTTTCAAAACCCTTAGCCCAAAAGATATTCATCGCAGCTTCTAATGCGATGTCTCGGTCAAATTTTCTAGGTCGACCTGTTCTAGCCATAACTACTCCTTAAAAAAACTATTATAGATTAGTCAATCCATAAGTTGTTGACAAGCATTTTTACCTCGTTTAAATTATGGATCAACCAATCCAAAACTAAACGAGAAATAATATGCCAATCGCATTATACGCTCTCGCTGCAGCATCATTTGCCATAGGAATGGCTGAGTTTGTTGTAGTGGGAATACTTCCAGCCATAGCTAATGATATGAATGTTGATATTCCAACAGCTGGTCAATTAGTTTCTTTGTATGCCTTAGGAGTTGCTGTTTCTGCGCCGCTATTAACAGCCGCTACGGGGAAAATAGAGCGACGTACTCTATCTGTTACGCTGATGATCGCTTTTGTATTAGCTAACCTTATAGCTTGGCAGGCCAACAGTTATGCAATGCTGTTATTGTCTAGAGTACTAGCAGGCGTGGTGCAAGGAGTCTTTTACTCAATGGCGACTGTTGTAGCAGCCAATTTGGTATCAAAAGATAAATCAGGTCAAGCGATCGCTCTTGTCTTTATGGGACTAACCGTTGCTTTAGTATCAGGGGTTCCATTAGGGACTTTTATATCAGATCTTTTCGGCTGGAGAGCAACCTTTTTATTTATAAGTATTCTTGGCTTGATCTCCGCTGTTGCACAATGGCTATATTTGCCAAAAAAAGTAGAGCGCCCTAGTCCTGCTAAATTACACCAACAACTAAGTATTATTTTAATACCTAGAATCTTGCTTGTTTTACTTATTACCTTATTTAGCTATGGCGGTGCATTCGTTGCTTTTACCTACCTTTCTGAAATTTTACAAAATGTGACCAAGTTTTCTGTGAGTACAGTAAGTATGGTTTTAGTGCTTTACGGCATTGCCGTAACTATTGGCAATATTTTTTGCGCGAAATTGGCAAGTAATAAAGGGCCAATTAAAACGATGGTCTCTATGTTTGCCATTTTAAGTTGTGTTTTAGCCCTTATAGAGCCTGTAGCTGCTAACCCTTATCTAATGGTGCCATTAATAATGGTATGGGGCGCTTTAGCATTTGGCAGTATACCCGTTTTACAACTTTACATTGTTCAGCAAGCAGAAAAGTACGCCCCTCAATCTGTAGATGCTGCATCAGGACTGAATATTTCTGCATTTAACGCAGGTATCGCATTAGGCGCATGGGGAGGAGGAATCGTCGTAGCAAATTATCACTTATTAGCAACTGGTACAGTCGCAGCCGTTGTTGTAGCAATAAGCATTATGTTGGTTTTGTTAAGTGGGTATTTAGATAAAACAAAGGTGGAACTATCTAAAGAACAATCAACTGCAGATATAGCATAATATAGAGGTATACATGTCAGTCAAATCAGTAACTAAAGAGAACTTTAAATCTATCGTTTCAGAGCCTGGTGTAAAATTAATTCGGTTTTGGGCTTCATGGTGTGCGCCTTGTATGATGATGGCTCCTATTTATAAAAACGCAGCAAATAAGCTTAGTGATAAAGCTTTGCTCGGAGAAGTCGATGTCATTGCCCAACCAGACCTAGCAAATTTGCACAGAATTAGGAGTATCCCTACAACTGTATTGTATAAAGATGGCAAACATATGGGGCAATTTTCAGGTGTGCTCAATGAAAGTGAGCTACTTTCGATAGTCAATCAAGCATTAAACTAAAATATTGATCAGACTACTCTCCTGAAAGACACAACCATATTCAACATGGTTGTGTCTTTTTCGCATAACTAGTTTGGGATTTTTATTTTAAAAACTTGATTAGCCAAATCGACAGCAAAACCATCCAAGCTAGTTAAAATATCATTTCCCAAAATAATGAGAGGAGTTTGATTTGTATCCGATAAGTTAAAGCGAAAAGAAACATATCCAATGTAAAAGTATTAATTCAAATTTCCCATTTATTGACAATAGCAATACTTACCTCATTATAATGTATTTCCTAAATACGTAGTTAGATAGAGCTGATGGGTAGAAGTTATTCAACAAATGATGTGCAATCGAGTGAGAGCTTTAGATATTGACAGGGATTAGTTGAAAACACTTATTCAGCACCAACTCACAATAATAATCTAAACTTTTCTGGCTTAACGTGAGCAACTAACTCCAGACAGTGAATTGATATTTTAAAATACTCGCTAGTTTTGACCTAACTTCAAATAAAAAGAAGTAGTACGCTACTTCCCTAATTCGATAACCCTTTACTAAAGATTCGTTTTAAATTGACTGACGGCCTCAACCACTTCTTTAGCACCTTTTTGAATATCATCGATTACACTCCCTGCGCTATTAGATAACTCTAATGCATCTTTTGCTTCTACTAGGCTAGATTCAATTTGAGTTACAGCATCTTGTGTAAGTACTTTATTTTCAGTCACGACACCTATTATCTGCTCAGTAGCGGCACTCGTTCTTGATGCAAGCTGCCTTACTTCATCAGCTACAACAGAGAACCCGCGTCCTTGTTCTCCTGCTCTTGCTGCTTCTATTGCAGCATTGAGAGCAAGTAGATTAGTTTGGTCTGCAATACCTTTAATACTATCGACCAAGTCAGCTACTTTAGCTGACTGTACATCTAATTTATTGATACCTTCACTGGCTGTTTCGAGTTTCTTAGACAGGGCGTTCATCGTTGATATTGTTTGCTTTACAACTTCTAATCCGCTTTCTGCATCGGCGTCTGTTTGCTTTGAAATATCGTAAGCAATCTCTGCAGTCTGTGAGATTGCTTGCTCTCTTCTCATTTGCTCTGTAATGACAGTAGCGAACTTAGCAACTTTATATAAAACACCATTGTCGTCATGAATTGGGTTATATGAGGCTTCAAGCCATACCTCATTCCCGTGGCTATCAATCCTTTTAAAACGGTCTGAAATAAAGCGCCCTTGCTTCAACTCAGACCAAAACTGCTGGTAAGAACTCGATTCAACTTCATGTGAGTCACAAAACATACTGTGGTGCTTTCCTAAAATTTGATTTTGAGAGTACCCCATGGCTTTCAAAAAGTTATCGTTAGCATTGAGTATTATTCCATCCAGACTAAATTCAATCACAGCAGAAGAGCGACTGAGAGCAGTAAGCATATCTTCTTTCTCTCTTGATTGAGATATAGTTCTTGTCAGTTCAGCTGAGTACACGGCAAGTTCGCCATTTATTGGTTGTAAAATGCTTCTAAGCCACAGTTCACGACCTGTATTAGTTTGTAATTGTAAGGCACCGTGCCAATGGTTTAACTTATTTATTGCCGAGAGTAATTTTTGTGTGTGGGGTTTATTAATTGATTTTTTTAGGAGCAAATCATTTAGGTTTTTACCAACTAGATCATTCGCTTGAAGGTCTAGCGCTGCTGCAAATCGCTCATTTACTTCAATGATGGTGCTATTTTTATTCAGCAAAAAATACAACATCTCTTCTTTGAGCTCATGCTTTATATTTTCGTATTCAGCAGCCTGCTCTTTTAAATAAATATTTTCGGATAACAGTTTGCGATTAGTAAACCACATTAGAAATATTCCTTTGAATTATGAACTCAAGATTTGAGAGGTTCTTATCATCATACAAATATAATTAGTTATTAATAGTACATTAAGATGAATGGGTACAAAGAGAAGTTAGAAACCATGTAAGTTAACTCTAAGCTCCAAACGTAGTTTTAAACAATACTTTCACACCAAGATCGTTCCGTTACTTATTGCACTAACGTGGTTTGCTCACGCGTTGATACTCTCTGATGAACTTATATTTGGATGTACTCATGCGTTTCCAAGTTAGTGTTTGACCTAACACTAACTTGGCTTACGTGATGGTAACAAATGGTAAGTAACACGATAAGTTTCATTGCTGTGTTACGAAATACTTAAAGTGAAAATTGAGAAAGAAATGAGTAGCCTCGTTGCGTCATGAGCAAGCCCTGATAAATCCTAGTATGGGATTTCAAGGCTTATTTAAGATGACCTAACTAAACTTTACTTTTTTAAAGGCAACATACGTTTTAAGGTATTATCAGCCAAAATGTAATGATGGAATAATGCAGCTGCGGCATGCAAGCCTATTAAGTAATAACCTACTTCACCCACAGTCTCGTGTATTTCTTTGATAGTTTTAGCAAGATCTTTATTTTCACTTGCTAGAGGAGGTAGCTCTAAGCCAAAAAATGGCACTGGTTTACCAGCCATACTCAATATCAGCCAACCTGCTATTGGCATTGCAATCATGAAGACATAGAGCGCTAGGTGCACTAGTTTGGCCAATGTATTTTGCCACATTGCAGGCTCAGGTTTTATTGCAGGCGTTGAGCCTGCCAGCACACGCACCACTAACCTGATACCTACTAGAGCTAAAACAGATAAACCCAACATAAAATGCCACATTTTAAAAGCGTCGCGGGTTTCAGTGCTTTTATCAAATAACTCGCGTAATTCAATACTGCCAAACACTGTCACGATTAAAATAAACATAAGCCAGTGCAATACAATCGAGAACGAACTGTAATGAGTCGTTGTATTTTTAATCTTCATAATGCCCCTTTCGTAAAACACGTTCAGATAACTGCTAAATTTATGGATAACAGGTAGTTAGAATTAACCTATCTTGTGATCTTTCTTGTTGTAATGATCTAAGACAAAGAACAGATATCTATAAAGGATAAATTACTTGTTCATGGGGTTACTGTATTAATTTAAACTTAAAATAAACTTAAGTTATTTGATTAAATAAGCTTTCTACTCCTTAATTGCCCTAAAGCCTCGCCATGCATTATCGATGGCAATACGCAGTTTATTGCCCTAACTGAAATGCATATTTACGAAACTCTCACCATCTACTTCTATTTGAGTTCGTAGACTTTGAAATAAAACTTTCTGAACATTACCGTGAGAATAACAATCCACTTTTCCGATTGCTACAATCTTTTTATTCCATTTTAAAGATGGGCAATAATGAGCAATACTAAACGCATCAAATTATGAGAGTTAGGGTATTCAAAATGATTAAGACAGTTACTTTTGCAATGATGCACTTCGCAATCGCTTTCACAGTAACCTACTTTTTAACAGGTAGTTTTTTAATTGGTGGCTTGGTTGCTATTGTTGAGCCAGCTGTGAACACTGTTGCGTTTTACTTCCACGAAAAAGTATGGCGTAGTCTAGAGGGTAAGGATAGCTTAAAACAAAACCCAGATGGAATAATGTTTGCCTAACGACTAACAAAAGATAAACCTAGCATTCAACGAATTACGTACTTATTCATTGGAATTCATAGCTATGGTTGTAAAACAACCTTATTCACTGTTTTCGTTAAAAAAATAAAAAATAAAATATATTCATATCTATTATTAAAATATAGTGTATAGTTTCTGCAGCTCAAATAGCGAGCTATTAATGAAAATATTTAGTACAAGTTCATCTCAGTTTCTTTTCGAATCTATTCGTCATATATGCCCTGCGACTCTTCTTCCTTCATTTCCGATTTAGTAGCTAGAAATTAAAATTTATAAATATATCGAGGTATATATGTCTAACAAGACAACTGGTTCAGTAAAGTTCTTTAACGAAACTAAAGGCTTTGGCTTTATCTCTCCAGACAATGGCAGTCAAGATGTCTTTGTTCATTTCAAATCAATTGAAGTTGATGGGTTCAAAACTTTGCGCGAAGGCCAAAAAGTAGCTTTCAATATAGAGAAAGGGACTAAAGGTCCACAAGCAAACAACGTCACACTAGGCTAAGCAGCAACTAAAGAGGTATAACTAAAATGTACCTCTTTTTTAATCACGACTATTCATTTAGTTTCTTTTCTTAATTGACAAAATCCAAAATCTCTATTTTAAATCAATAGTTACTTAAGATAGAAAAAACACGAAGAGTACCGGGAGTATAATGAAAAAGAAAATAAAAAAACCCAAACGCGTTGGTGACATTATCAACCATGATGGCATTAAGTATAAAGACATTCACTCTGTTAGACGAAAAATTGAAGACATCCTAATTGAACGTGAACGTTTAAAATTACTGGAATTATAAAAATGAAAAAATCAAGAAAACCACAGAAAAGTACAAAAAAAATAAAAAAAAGTAATTTCGAAGAAAAACTAGAACAACTTGTCAACGAATATCGAAATGAAAAAGAGTATTTAGATAATTTAGTAGAAGGCAGCATTGAGTTTAATCAGCAAAAGATAAAGTGCGACTCTCTATACGCAAAAGCAGAGAGATTTATTAATAAACAAAGTTAATCCCTATAGTTAGTACAACCTCCTACCAAAATTAAAACCCTATTAAATCAACAACAATTTAAAATATTCATAAAGTTCATTAATGCATCAAAAAAAATATGGCTCTGTTATTGAAGCCTTCCCCCCTATTCAATCAATTTCAACAAACAAACTCTGTGTAGTATTTAGAGATAGAAGCAACCTAAAACGCGTTAATTTCAAAAACTCATTAGAAAAACACGCATTTATTTCTTGGTTACTACAAATGTAACCAAGCAGTATGTAAAAAGCGAGCATATCCATATTCCCAATAAAAACACTCATAGGCTTACCTATACTGAGTTCTGTCTAGGCTAAGTTTAGTTAGTCAAACACTAGATGATGGCCACCTTTCATTAGAGCTAATACTCAAATTAGGCTTGCAATTATCAGCTTTCAGCTTACACTTGTGCGCAAAGTGAGCGTACACTTGTAAGCTAAAGGCGAAAAATGAGAGCGTTATTAAATTCATTATCAAAACATTTATTGCATCATCAGTCATGGGTAGGATACTGGGAGCCGGTGGTTCAGTGCTTTAAACCCGGTTGGCGCGAAGGCTATTTTCGTGCACAAGTAAAACATGTACAGTTGTTTGCTGAACAATGCGTTGAGTTGATTATTGAGCCAGAAAAATCATGGCCAGTTCATCAAGCAGGCCAGCACATTGCGTTAACAATCCAAACAAATGGACGATTGCTTACGCGCGTGTTTACCATCGCAAGCGAACCACAATTGGCAAGGCAGCAGCGACAAATTCGTTTATTGATCCGCAGCCAAGAGTTCGGCGCATTTACATCAAAGCTAATAACTTTGAGGCCAGGGCAATGGCTTAATATTTCTGAGCCTAAAGGCCAGTTTGTTATACCAAATACCGCGCGCTCTTTAATCATGCTTGCCGGTGGCTCAGGCATTACGCCATTTATAGCCATGCTTAAATCTTTACCTGCAGATAGCAAACACACTATAACCCTGCTTTACTATGCAAAGCCGAACAGCCACTGGCTTAAAGATGAGCTTGAGCAACTAAAGCAATCACTGAGCAATTTTGATTATCACTTACTTGAGCGCAACAAAGATGGCGATGCGACGACATGGCTGACAACAAATGCGCATAAACACTGGTTAGTGTGCGGCCCAGCTGCTTTGTATAAGCAAGCAGCCGCTTTAGCTAAGCAATTAGATACGCCTATCGACAGTGAGCATTTCAGTGCAGTCCCTGCTGTTTTAGCAACCTCTGATAAGCACGAATTAACACTCACTCATCAGGGCAAAACATTCACTATTGATAACCAACAAACCTTACTGACCCACTTACAAGCGAATAAGCAACCTGTAACAGTTGGCTGTGGTATGGGAATTTGCCATCAATGCCAATGCGTTAAAAAGCAAGGCATCGTACGTGATATTCGCACCGGTGAGCTCTCTGATAGCTCAGAGCAGTTAATTCAACTTTGTATATCGCAACCAGTCAGTGACGTGGAGTTATCAGCATGAAGACAACAAAAACAGTCAATTTTGAAAAATTAGCAGCTCAACTCGATAGCGTTAAAGCAGATGTAAAATCAAAACTCGGTGAGCAAGACGCGAAATACATTCGCCGCGTTATTGTTTTCCAGCGAATGTTTGAATGGAGTGGCCGAATTTTATTAATGCTAGGCTTTATTCAGCCTGTTTTATGGCTAGTGGGTGTGCTTAGTTTAGCCACAGCAAAAATCCTCGATAACATGGAAATTGGCCACAATGTGATGCATGGCCAATACGACTGGATGAATGATAAATATATAAATTCAAAGTCTTACGAGTGGGATATAGCATGCGATGGAGCTAGCTGGAACCGTGTTCACAACTACGAGCACCACACCTATACCAATATTATTGGTAAAGATCGCGACTTCGGCTATGGATTACTGCGCTTATCGAATGACTTTCGTTGGCGAGTAAAAAACCTATGGCAATTTGTCACTTACTTATTGCTCAGTGTGCTGTTCCAATGGGGTGTGTCGTACCATGAAATGGCAGCCGAGCGAGTATTTTTTGGCAAGAAAAAAGATGACCGCGATTACAAAGTACCGCACAGTGAACTGAAAAAGCGCTTTTTTAGTAAAGGTGCACGCCAGCTAGTGAAAGACTACCTGCTCTTTCCACTCCTTGCTGGGCCTTTATTTTTGTGGGTTTTGGCGGGCAACCTAGTGGCTAATTTATTACGTAACCTGTGGACCTCAACCATTATTTTTTGCGGGCATTTTACCGGTGAAGTTGAAACATTTAACCAGCAAGACTGCGAAAATGAATCACAAGGCCAGTGGTATTACCGCCAAGCGTTGGGGTCATCAAATATCAAAGGGGGTAACCTGTTTCATGTAATGACTGGGCACTTGAGCTATCAAATAGAGCATCACTTATTCCCTGATTTACCCGCAAAACGCTACCGCGAAATTGCCCCTAAGGTGCAAGCTATCTTTAAAGAGCACGGTATTCACTACAATACCGGCGGCTTCTTTCGCCAGTACTTTTCTGTTGTAAAACGGATTGTGCGCTACTCTTTTCCATAATTGATAAACGCCAGTGCATAGCGCTGGCTTTTTTTTAATAATTTTATGGTAAGGAATTAGCTTCGAGGATCAGTTCGTTAATTTCTAACTGTAATTCATCATCTGCTGCTTGTTCCGCGAAAGTTAAAGCTGTATTAGCAAAATTTAGCGCTTGGGCCTTATTAGCTTTCTCTAGGTAGTTCTCTGCAATCGCAAAATTAATCGACGCTAAATAATCCTCTAGTTTGAATAGCATTGCTAACTCTAGCGCCTTGAAATAATAGCTAAGTGCAACTTCTGGCTTTTGATAGGTAAAGTCAGCGAGTGTTTCCCATTGAAACGGATGATCAAGCGGTGTGCCTGCAAACTTGTCGCATATTTCTTTTATTTTATTGTACGCCGCCCACTCTTGTTGTTTATTTGGAGCATTAACAATATCAAGCGCAAGTTGATGAATCGCCTCATAATGAGGTGGCTTTTTAATTGATTCAACCTCTCCAAATTGTGCCTTATGCATTCCCTGCCCTTTCTAAGCTAATTAAATCTCATTCGATTCAGACCAAACCCGTAACTCATCGAGAATATGCAGTGCTGAGCGGCCAAAGTCAGTAAGCTCATAAGTCACCGCTATCGGGCGGGTGCTAATAACATGACGGGTGATCATCGCTCTACTTTCAAGCTCTTTTAGACGTTGGTCTATCATCTTTTTGCTTGCACCACCCAGCATACGCGTTAAATCATTAAAACGCACAGGGCCATCTTTTAAATGATAGATAATAGATCCCGTCCATTTACCGCCAATCAAACGCATGCCTTTTTCAATGGCACACGGCTCCATGCAAGCATTTAAAACTTTTTTTCTACCCTTACTATCTGTTTCTACTGAACTTTCCAAAACATCCTCGCATTTTTCAGACTAGTTACAAAAAGGTGACTGGTTGATTAAATAATCTAGGTTACTATTATATACCACATAATGTATTTTGAACACGATAAAGTAACTAGCAAACGGATACTCAACTATGAAAAACGTATTAATTCTTAACGCACATCACTATTACCCTTTTTCTGAAGGTAAGTTAAATGCTGCTTTAATCGAAAAAGCCGACGCTTTTTTTCAAGCAAAAGGGTATCAAACTCGTGTGGTTAATACACAAGACGAATTTGATGTAGAAACTGAACTTGAGAACCATCAATGGGCAGATATCGTCTTTTTGCAATCACCTATTAACTGGATGGGCATGACTTGGTCATTCAAAAAATACATGGATGAAGTGTACACCGCGGGCATGGGTGGAGCGCTTTGCCATGGTGATGGTCGCCATCAAGACAATCCAAAAGCCAATTACGGTAAAGGCGGCACCTTAAATAACACTCAATATATGATGTCGCTGACTTTAAATGCACCTGCAGAATCATTTGCAGATGCCACTGACTTTTTTGAAGGTAAAAGTGTTGATGACCTTGTTTTCCCAATGCATATGAACTTTAAGTTTTTCGGTATGCAAGGGTTACCTACTTTCGCCTGTTATGACGTGATGAAAAATGCAGACATCGAGAGCGACTTTGCGCGCTTTGAAAAACACTTAAACGAAAATTTTTAAGGAACACTCATGAGTAACGAATCTGTTTATAGCAATAAACTCCATCCGGGCAGTGCATTTCCTAGTATTAGTGCTGCACTTTTGAATGGTGAAGAGGCTGTTCTTGGTCAACCTCAACACGGTGCAAGCTGGCAGCTTGTGGTTGTTTATCGTGGTAAGCATTGCCCTTTATGTACTCGCTATTTAAATAGC
Source organism: Pseudoalteromonas sp. S4492 (assembly GCF_005886115.1). NCBI lineage: Bacteria > Pseudomonadati > Pseudomonadota > Gammaproteobacteria > Alteromonadales > Pseudoalteromonadaceae > Pseudoalteromonas > Pseudoalteromonas sp. S4492. The sequence continues at coordinate 49,072 of NZ_PNCP01000027.1, read as the reverse complement.
CTCGAGCAGTACAAAGCTGCGCTATTAGAAACGGGTGTTGATGTAATTGCTGTTTCAGGTGATAGCAAAGAGCAGTTAGAAGCGCATTTAGAGCAGTTATCTGTGTCATTTCCACTTGCTTACGGTTTGACTACAGAGCAAATGCAAGCATTAGGTACTTACATATCTGATCCCCGTTCACCGCAAGAAACAGATCACCCTTTCGCAGAGCCTGCACTGTTTGTGGTTAACGAGCAAGGTAATGTACATGTGGTTGATTATTCTAATAACCCATTTGTAAGACCTGATTTAGCAACCTTGGTAAGTGGGCTTAGCTGGATACGCGACCCAAAAAATAACTATCCAATTCGCGGTATGCATAAGTAGAGAGTAGCCATGAGCAAATTTACAACTTTGCTGATTGGCTTGGTGAGCATAATGATGTGCTCACCACATGCTTTTTCAGCACAGCTTCCCCATGCACATATTGCTTCACCTAATCACTATGAAGTATTGCTAGATAACAGTGAAGTACTTGTTTTGCGTATGACTTTAGCACCAGGTGAGCAAGATAATTGGCACACGCATAATGCCGAAACTGTCTATTTTGAGACGGGTGGTAAGGCAACCATCAGTACAAAAGAGTCACAAACAACACTTGAGATCCCCAATGGCTATGTGATGTGGCATGACGCATGGACTCATCAAGTCAAAAATGAGGGTGAAACCACCATCACTGCAATTATTGTCGAAAGGAAATAGGTAGGATCAAGTATGGCATTAGAAAACCACCCAATGTGGCGCTTACCTAAGCATCACCTAGATTTAAAAAGTTCACATGACCATGTTCATTGGGTTGAATTATTTTATGATCTTATCCATGTGGTAATCATTTTTTTGCTAGGTAATTTTTTAAGCGACCACTTACATTTAAGTGGTTTTCTTACTTTTGCAGGTTTATTCATCACCGTATGGTTCGCGTGGGCTGACTCCAGCGTTTTTAACTCACTCTATGTCAGTACCGATGTAAAACATCGGCTGATCATGGCCTGCCAAATTGTCACCGCCATGGTTATGGCAGCCTCGATCCCTCATGTACTTGATAAAGGCTGGACATATTTTGCATTAGCCTATGCCGCAAACCGCCTTATCACGGCTTATTTATTTCATCGCACCAATCAATTGGGGGTCGAATCAACAAAGTTAGCACGCAGTGTGAGCCGTAATTACTTTGCTCTTGCTATCATCTTTGCTATCACAGCCTTTATGCCTGCACCCTATCGTTATTGGGTGTTTGGCACTGCGATTGCCGCTATCCAGGTTTTATATATGGCTCCAAAAATTGGTGTACTTGAAAATAAACGCTTTTTACCACGCCTTGGGCATATGTCTGAACGCTTTGCCCTATTACTGCTCATCGTCGTAGGCGAAGGTTTCTTTAAATTGGTGATTACTTTATCAGAAAAAGGAATTTATAAAGTCGACCCCTCTGTACTAGTAAACTTTATGTTTGGTGGTATTGCAGTATTTGTGCAATGCTGGATTTACTTTGACTTTGTTGGCAATGGTAAGCCCAAAAATCAGCACAAATGGACACTCGTAAGTTGGTGGTTAGCTCACCTGTTTTTAATGTTATGTGCCATTATGGTTGGCGTTGCACTCGCCGGCGAAGTGAAAGGCGGGTTTTGGCAGCCGTACCCCCTAAAATATGGTGTCATTGGTTGTGTAGGGTTAGCAGGCTACTTATTGAGTTTATTGTGGATCCAGCTAATGATCGAACACCGTGTGGCCCATCGTTTTGCAACAGCTAAAGTAAGAATGTTTGGCGTTATACTCGCTTTAGTTACCATTCCCATTTTACCCTATGTACCTTCGCTCATTGGCAACTTACTTTGGGGCACAGCACTGATTTCACAAATTGCCTACCCAGTCACTCGCGCATACTTTACCCTTTCAAAAGAAGAAGCTAATTCATAACAATTAAAACACCTTTGCAAAAACGACAAAGGTGTTTTGTTATCCCTGCTGTTTTTCGCAAAAACTTTCCTCGCCATAATACCGTTATTCAATCATCCCTTTTCAGGGGTTGAAACAAGCGTTAACGGACTCATGTCTGTACTAAAGGCAATGAGAAATGCCGGTGTGAATCACATTGGCCTGCACTTTAGACGTAACGAATTCCCCATCGAATGGGCATTAAAGCACATCGGCGAACATGTTTTGCCCAAGTTCCATAACTAAGGAGTTATGATGTCACAATCAATTATGCCAAAACTGGGTTTTGGTACATTTAGATTACAAGACGAAGTTGCATATCAAAGTGTCCTAACAGCTATTGAAGAGGGCTTTAGACACATCGACACCGCGCAAATATACGGTAACGAAGAAGCTGTTGGCCGAGCGATTAAAGACAGTGGTATTGCACGTGGTGAGTTATTTATCACCACCAAAGTATGGAATGATAAGTTAAATAAAACGGACTTTATTAACAGCGTCAAAGAAAGCCTGACTAAACTCCAACTAGATTACATCGACTTATTACTTATTCATTGGCCAAGCCCTGCCAATGGCGAAAGCATGCATGAGTATTTAACCGAGTTACAATCAGCAAAAGAGCTTGGTTTAACGAAAGAAATAGGTGTTTCAAACTTTACCATTGCGCAAATGGAAGAAACCTTGCGTATTTTGCCAAAAGGCGCGTTATTTACCAATCAAGTTGAAGTTCATCCATACCTAACCAATCAAAAGGTACGTGATTTTTGTGCGCAAAACGACATTCTCGTTACTGGCTATATGCCATTTGCGGTAGGCAAAGTACTTAACGATCCAACCATCAAAGCGATTGCAGACAAACACCAAGTGAGCTCCGCTGAAGTGGTCATTGCTTGGGAATTAGCGCATGACATGGTGACGATACCGTCATCGACCAAACGCGAAAATATGGCTACCAACTTAAAAGCCCTTTCGCTTAGCTTAAGCCAAGACGAGATTGATCAAATTGATGCCCTTAGCTGCGGCGACAGGCAAGCAAACCCGGATTTTGCTCCTGACTGGGATCATGATGAAGTAAAAACAACTCATGCTTGGCAATTTCAAGGGGCTGATAAAGTGCTCGCTTTGGGATTAAAAGCTGTACCAGCACTTAAAGCAGGACAAATTTTAGTTCGTAACCTTGCGATTGGTATCAATCCAGTTGATTGGAAGTTTATTCAAGCTGATCCTATTAATTGGCCAGATACACACACACCTGGCGTAGACGGTGCTGGGGTTGTTGAGCAGGTAGGCGATGGCGTAGATACCAAACTAATTGGTAAAACAGTCGCTTATCATCATAGCTTAAGTGAAAACGGCAGCTTTGCTAAGCACTCGGTTCTTTATGCTGAACGTGTTATGCAGTTACCAAAAGAGTTAGCTGCTAATGTTGCTGCTGCATTGCCTTGCCCACTGCTTACTGCGTGGCAAGCCTTTAGCAAAATACCATTACGCAAAGACGAAAAAGTATTAGTTACCGGCATGGGAGCAGTTAATAAACTACTGACGCAAATGCTGAACCACAGTGGCTTTGAAGTTCATGCATTATCAAAAAGCTTAACGGCAGAGCAAGCAGAAAAGCTTGGCGTTAAGTTAGTATTACGCGACGCACCATCTGAAGGTGGCTACTTTGCACTCTTTGATGCTAATGGCCCTGAAGAAGCTAAAAAGTTAGTGCCACTCCTACAAGCAAATGGTCATGTGATCAGTATTTTAGGGCGTATTGAAACCCCAGTCGATGAGCCATTCACACGCACTATTTCTTATCATGAAATTGCCCTTGGCGCATTACACGATTATGGTGATACACAGCAATGGCAACGTCTTGTAAGTGATGGCGAAAAGCTCCTTAATGACATTGCGTCGGGTACTTTAAATGTTGAAGAACCTACAGACTTTGAATTTAACAATCTCAACGATGCGCTTGAGTTTTCTAAAGTTCAAAAGCAAAAAGCCGTTGTCGTTGTTTAGTTATCATTTAAAAGGCCTCTTCTGAGGCCTTTTTTATTTTATGCGACTGTTTCGTTGGCTGTTTTATTGATTACAGCTAGGTGATAAATAATCACTAAGTTTGCAATAAACCACAGATCTTTAATCACAAATTGACCAAGTCCTGCTAAAACCGTCGAACTGCTAAGCGCATTCGGTGCGGTAATTAAAAATGTTTGCGTCATGATAAAAACAGCGCAACAGGCAAGCCCTGCCAATACTATTAACTTATTGTTTTTAATCAACAAGCCAACACAAAGCAACAGCACACTGACAATATCAAATACACCAATTACATTCGATGCACCCTGCACACTAAAAACCTGATATAACCACGACATAAACGGCGATGTTTCGACAAGTGTTACAATCCCCTTCGCTTCAAAAGCAAAAAACTTCATGGCGCCAATCCAAACCAGCACTAATGCCACCGATGCATAATTTAAAGCAATATGCGCTTTATCACTCAAAGCATCTTTGTAAAACACAAATAAAAACAGCGGAATAACAGCAAAATACTTAATGATCCCCTGCCCCGACCCAATTACAGGAAAGCCCCCTTCACTTGCAAGCCAACGATTAGCGCCAAACAATGTAAGTAAGCAGACAAGTGCAATGACAAGAGCTGTCACGGTAGGAAGCGCCCTATTTATAAACCCTAAATGTGAATGAAGGCTGGTAATGCCAACAAAGCAAAATGCAAAGCCTGCGATCATACTCATGATGTGAGCTGGCACCTGAGCGTCTAATTTATAAAATGAAAAGATACTGCCAATGGCATTGGGGTTTGCTCCCAAGATAAAAGACAAACCCAATAACGAAAAACTGATGGTGATAAGTGCAATCACTAAATTATTTGATGTACGTAAATTCATTTAAACCCCTCTCTACTGCTTGTTTAAAAGACCTCAGTTAGGGATAAAAACATTCACACTGAATTAAAATATAAGAAAATTCTGATAGTCATTTTTTATAAACCATTGAAAAATTATGAAAAGAATCGACACTGCTTGATTTTATTTAGGCAAAAAATAAACCTCTTTTTTTTCAATATCAGCAATTTTGTTCAAGTTTTTAGGTTGCCTGCTTCGCTATATTGGCGTAGGAATAATAACGAAGCGCACAACCTTCAGGAGCATCTGTGAGCAAAGACAATCACTTTAAGTACATCAACAACGAACAGCATCAGAGCATCTCGATGTTGACTGCGACTATGAGTGATTTTACCTATGCAAAGCATGCTCACGAAGAGTATTCAATTGGCATTACTCTACAGGGGCGGCAAGATTTCTTTTGTCGTAATGCGTTTTATAAAAGCGTACCTGGCAATGTTATTTTGTTTAACCCTGAAGATATTCACGATGGTCACTCTGGCACTGAGCAAAACCTAGAGTATCTAATGCTGTACATTCATCCCGATGAATTTCAGCCTTTGTTCAAAGCGCTAGGATATCAGCAAGATTGTACATTACGTATGGCAAACACCTTGTATGCTGATCCATTACTGCGTAATCAAGTGATTCACTTATCAAAGCTTTTACAAACCAATAGCACCAGCAAAATAGAGCGAGAAGCTGCAGTATTGCAAATGGCGCAATCTTTAGTAAGGCTAAACGGTAGCCTTGATTTACCGGCTTTAAGCACCCGAGTTGATAGCTTACTTCTGCACGCAAAAGACTACATTTTGGCAAATATCGACAATGACATTTCTATTGATGACATTGCCCATGCTGCCACTATGTCGAAGTATCATTTTATCCGCCGCTTTCGCGAGCACTTCGGTATTACTCCACATCAATATGTTTTGAACTGTCGTATTAATTATGCCCGTAGAGCGTTACAGGTTGGCCGCGATGCCACCAGCGTAGCGGTTGAATCTGGCTTTGCAGATGCCAGTCACCTCAATCGTAACTTCAAACGAGTATTCGGTATGACACCAAAACAATTTCAACTGCAATGGGCTCGTAGATAGAGCTAAATGACTGATTTGGAGCTGTTATGGCAGATATTTTTGCATATGCTATTGGCATTATGTACACCCCTGGGCCAATCAATTTACTCGGCTTAAGTAGTGGCTTAAATAAACAAACTCGTTCACACCTTGGATTTTTTATTGGCGTGGGTAGCGCGATGTTTATCTTATTTGTTCTGCTTGGCTACCTTGGCTTACAAGTGATCAATCCGCAGTTTTTGCCTTATGTGAGCTTAATTGGTTGCGGCTATATTTTGTATATTGCTTGGAAGGTCGCAAAAGCAAAAGTACAGGTGAGTGATACCTCAGCGGATGCCTCACTTAGCTTTTTCGATGGCCTGTTTATGCAGCTATTAAATCCAAAAGCCTTAGTGGCCACTTTGCCAATTGCTACGATCCAGTTCCCAAGTGCAGATATTACCGGCGCTGCAATCGTATTTTGGTCTCTTATTTTAGCCATTCTTGCCTTTGGTGCGCCTACAAGTTACTCGTTAGCGGGTTTAATGCTTGGCAAGCAAGCATCACGGCCGGGTGTTTTTAACATGTTTAATAAATTAATGGCTGTTTTGTTGGTTTATGTCGCGCTAATGATTGCCTACGAGCATGTGCTAACCCCGTTAATGGCCTAAAATTGATCATCCCTCGCAAACAGGCATAATAGCGTTATTCAGCAAACGGTTATCACAAAACAATGCAAGGCAATCTATCTATTCGCTCTTACAGTACTAAGCCTGTTAGTCATAGCCATGACTATCATCAACTTGTACTGCCCTTAAAAGGTGTGATTGCTATTAGTGTGGGTGATTTTCAAGGTAAAGTCGCCCCCGGTGAATGCGTGGTTGTCAAAGCCTCGCAAACACACCTGTTTACCGCAATGCCAGAAGCCCGATTTGTGGTGGCCGATATGCCCAAGCTACCAGATAACCTGGCCACTGCTGAGCGCTGCGTGTTTGCTATTAATCAATCACTTTGGGCATTTTTGCAGTTTGTGGCAAAGCAACTTGAGCAAGCGGTTAATCGTGAATTAGAACTTGCCATGTTTAACACCTTCAATTTGCTGTTAGCTGAGCAAATTATGCAGCCTAAGGTCGACAGCCGAATTAGCGAGGCACTGCTTTATATCGACAGTCACTTAGGTACTCCTCTTCAAATCAAACACCTTGCCAGCATTGCCTGTTTAAGCCCAACGCAATTTAAGCTGCTGTTTAAGCAACAAACAGGATTGACTGTTATGAACTATGTAACCAAACAGCGAATGGAAAAAGCCCAAGCCTTACTCAGCCATACCGACTACCCGTTGCAGCGCATTAGTGAGTTAGTTGGTTACAATGAGCTTTCATCTTTTAGCCGCAGTTTTTCAAAGTACTTTGGCTTATCACCGAGTAAATTCAAAAAGTAACTTTAGTTTTTAACGCCAACAAAACCGTCCTTTTTGTCAAAAACTGCACATCAATTTTGATTATGCTTTTGATATCTTAAATTTACAGCGAATCATCAATGAACCATACCATCGCGACCATTGCCGTTTTAGTTGCCAGTGTATTTTGGGGCACAACAGGCACAGCCGCAAGCTTTGCACCAGACATTAGCCCTTTTGCAATAGGTGCGTTTGCGATGGGATTTGGCGGCGTATTACTTTGCCTAACCTCAATAAAACAGCTAATAAACAATGCTAGTACACTGCGAAAGCACTACCCCCTAACCCTACTAGGTTCAGCTTGTGTTGCTATTTATCCGCTGGCATTTTATACCTCTATGAATAGCGCAGGTGTGGCAATTGGTACCGTTATTTCGATTGCCAGCGCCCCATTATTTACCGTCTTATTAGAATACTTAATTGAAAAAAAGCCCATTGCAACTCGCTGGCTAGTCAGCTTTTGCTTTGGTGCTATTGGCATTGGCTTAATTGCGTTAGGTAAAGAACATAACCTTGCTGCTAAGGGGCTGTTTAGCCAAAACATCGGCATTTTACTTGGCTTAATTGCAGGGCTTACCTATGCGGGTTACTCATGGGTTGCCAAACGTTTAATTAGCAACGGCGTTCATTCAAGAGCGACCATGGCAAGCCTATTTGGCGGCGCAGCATGTATACTCTTGCCTTCGTTATTAATTACTGGAGATGCGCTTTTTGCCACAGCTACCAATACCAGCGTGGCGCTTTACATGGCCATAGTACCGATGTTTTTCGGTTATTGGCTATTTAGTATTGGTTTAAAAACCATAGCGGCTAGCCAAGCTGTGCTCATTACGTTACTTGAGCCTATCATCGCCACCATACTGGCTATTGTGATTTTAAATGAGCAATTTCAGCGAATTGGCTGGCTTGGCATTGGCTTAGTGAGCATTAGCTTGGTAATTCAAACGGTCAATATTAAGCAGTTCGTGATACACTGCAAAAAACGCATATTGACGATTTAAGATGAGAAAAGACAGCCGACTATCACGGGTTTTACATGTGCTGATCCATTTAGACAGCTACAACCACCCTGTTACATCAGAGACATTAGCAAACATGTTAATGACCAACCCAGTGGTCGTGCGCCGTACTATGGCGTTACTGCGTCAAGCAGGTTATGTATCGGCAATCAAAGGTCACAATGGCGGCTGGCTACTGGCCACTCCCTTAACAGACATCACCTTATTTGATATTCACCAAGCGCTTGGCGAAAAGAACCTGTTTGTCATTGGTCTAACCGATGAGCACAGCAACTGCCCTATCGAACATGCAGTGAACAGCGCCCTGCAAAATGCGATGGATGACGCAGAAGCCCTGTTATTAAAACGTTTTGCTGAAGTGTCGCTTGCAGAGCTTGCCAGTCAATTTAAAAAGTAGACTTACCTTGAAAAACTTGGTGACTTCACAAATTCATACAGCACCTTAATTGGCAGGGGCTTACTAAAGTAATAGCCTTGTACTTGAGAGCATTCAAGCTCTTTAAGTATGTTCAGCTGCTGCTCGCTTTCAACGCCTTCAGCAATTGACTCCATATTTAACGCACTGGCTAAATCAATCATGGCTTTAACAATTGCTTTATCAGCATCGCTGGGGTTTTCTAAATCATCAATAAATGATTTGTCGATTTTTAGCTTATCGAGAGCAAAGTCTTTTAAGTAATTCATTGACGAATAGCCTGTGCCAAAGTCATCAATCGACATTTTAAACCCTGCTTCACGTAGTTTTGTAATCGTGTTTAATGCAAATTTAGGATTCCCAATAGCAATGGTTTCCGTTAACTCAAGTTCAATACATTCAGGCTCAATAGAATAAGTTTGCAACACCGAAATTAAATCACCAAGCAGCTGTTTTTTAACAAACTTCGTTGCCGATAGATTTATTGCAAAAGTAATTGGAGGCATGTTGTCATCTTGCCACTGGCGAATTGTTTTCACGGTATTTTCGAATACCCAGTCATCAATTTCGCTAATGCGGCCACTGCTTTCAGCAATAGGTATAAATTCAGCAGGTGATACATTGCCTAGAGTTTCGCTGTTCCAGCGTAATAATACTTCAACAGCCACCACAGCGCCTGAGGCTATATCTATTTGTGGTTGAAAAACTAAATAAAGCTCATTATTTTCAAGGGCAAAATTAAGAGCATTGATGATTTGTAATTGCCTAAGGCCAGATTTATTCATTTCTTCGGCGTAAAATAACGCATTGTTTCTACCCTGCCGTTTAACCTCAAACATCGCTGATTCTGCTTTTTGCAGTAGCGGCTCAAATTCTTTGCCATCCATCGGATACAGCGAAACCCCCACCGATGCCGTAACAACAATGAGTTCATCATTTATCGTAAGTGGCTCACTGATCACCCTTAATAGATCGTGGCTGCTCTTATTTATAGCGCCGGTGGAGGTATAAGGCGTAATAAATGCAAAGCGGTCGCCTTGCAGCCGTGCAACCATAATATCCTCACCCATGAAATTACAAATTCGCGCACTCAAGGTTTGTAGCACAAGGTTGCAACTCGCCATTCCCAATGCTTTATTGAGAATCTTAAAGTTATCCAACCCAATTAAAATAAAGGCTGCTTTTGTATCTGCTTGAAGCTTAATGGTTTGTTCAAATTCCATCTGCAACTTGTCTTGGTTTGCAAGCCCTGTTAGCTGATCAAAATAAGAAAGTTGATGTATGAGGGTTTCACTTTCGACTTCTTTAGTCACATCATGCTGAAACGAAATGTAGTTACTGACTTTCCCTTGTTTATCCATTATTGGGTAAATGGTCGTTTGCTCAACAATCACTTTACCGTGCTTAGTCATGTTAACCAAAGCACCCACCCAGGCTTTGTGATTATTTAGATGCTCCCACATAGCTTGATAAACAGCAGGTTCAGTTTGCCCGGCACTGATTTTATGCGGGCTCTGGCCTATTAGTTCATCATACTCGTACTGACACATATCAAGATATGCGCGATTCATATATTCAATTTTTGCATCAGTATTGGTAAACATAATGGGGTGTGGATTTTGCTCAACCGCTTGAGACAGTATGTGCATGCGTTTGTTTAAATTAATTTTATGAAACCATTGCCACACTGACTCAGCCCAAACCGTTAGCATGTTTTTATCTTGTACACTAAACACCTTGGTTTGATGCTGCAAAATAATGGCCATATGACATTGACTATGGCGTATCACGGGCACCACTAACAATGAGTTAGAGTCACTTGGTAACCCGAATTCTTTTGCATGTTTACGATTAACAATGACAGCTTCTCCTGCTGCTATTTTGGCTTGTAATTTTTCAGTGCATACTTCAAACGTATTGCCTTGCTCAGCACTGTAGGCATGCTGTTTTAGCTCGTTGCAAATAAACAAAGCCGCACCATCACAATTGGTAATTTCGAGGGCTTGGTTTACAGCATAATTTAACAACACATCTTGATCGTCTTGAAACGATATTTCGGTTAAGTGTAATAAACCCCGATTAAACTTACTTTGCTGGGCAAGTGCCGCCATACGCCCTACTTTCTCTGACACATCGCGGGCGTTCACCAAATACGTTGGGCCATCATTATCGTGCTCGAACAAAGTCACCGAAAATTCAAAATGAATCACCCAACCATTTACGCTAATGGGTAAGGTATTGACCAAACAGACACCTGATTTTTTTGCCTCCATTAGCGTTCGCATAAAATCTTGCGTATCTGATTTCGCAAACATATTACTAATATTTTGCCCAACCATCGCTTTAGTAAACACATGGCTATCGGAGTTATCACTGAATACTTCACGAAAGGTACCGTCTTTTTCTAGCTCAAAAACCGAGTCTGGCAGTGCGGTGAGCGTTGCTTTTAACTGATTAGAGGAGTTATCTAGTGCCGCATACGGTTTAGTGACGGTTTCAACAAAGAGGATTTTATACAGCAAAAAGTAGGTGAGCCCTTTATAAACATGCCCAAAAAAGTTAAAGGTGTTGGTGGTGTGTGATGCATCATTAAACATCACAAAACAAGCCTCACTTAAAATAGCTAATAGACATACTAATGTTTTACCTGCAATGTTTAAGTTTGCTCTAGGTTTACGAAGCTGTGTCGCGAACATGACGACGGCGGCACCGTAAAGCCCCAAAACAAGTAGCTCAATTAAAAACTTAATATGACTCCCGCCTACTCCTTCAATATATATTTCTGGCAGTAAATCAGGAAAGTAAAAGAATGTGCTTGCGATAGTCAAACAACAAAGCAACAAAGAGGTAAGCAAAGCACGCGCGTTTAACGGTTTATAATTAACCCAAATTCCTGCCGCAATAATTAAAAATGCAGCCCCATTAAACAACCGAGCAATAAGCCAAAAACTCAATACCAGATTCATATCAGCATGGCCGTCATGCATGCTATCAAAGGCTAAAAAATGTAATGAATCAAAAATAGCAACGCACAACATTGTGCAAGACAGTAGTAATAGTTTGTAGTTATTCGTGAAGTGCCAAGTGTTCCAACCAATCGCAAATATTAAAAACGAAATCACAACTGAAAATAATTCGACGCTCGTATGCATCGCTACATAAAAAGGAATAGCAGCAATAAGGCCTAATCGCTCAAGTAGCAAAACAACAGCCAGCAGCAATACCCCTAACGCAATATAAGGTACAGTGTGTAAAAGCTCTTTTTGATGTGATGGATGAATAACGTATTTCACTATAGCTTTTGACTATATTTAATTAATACCCTTAGAAAAAAGGATAGTAAAAATAACCAATAACGACAGTGAAATACCAAAAAAGATGAGGTAAATGCGCTAAGTATGACTTAGCGCATCTTCTATTTAGCTTTATTGAATGGGTTGCGGGTGTCTTGGTCGGCATCGAGATTACGCATCAAAATTGCGTGATCTAAATCGATATCTTCTGGCAGAGGAATTTTAACAATATGGCCAGAACCTTTTGCATCGCTAATGGCTTCGCCTTTTTTGTTTTCCATAAAATCCAGCTTGAAGTTGATGTTGCCTTTTGGTGTCATAAGCTCAAGTGAATGACCAGTACAGAACTTATTTTTCACATCAATTTCAACTAAGCCATTATCGTTGCGACCTAATACTTCACCCACAAACTGCTGTTTATCTGACACCGAATGACCGTACTCATAGTTTTGATAGTCTTGATGAGCATGGCGTTTTAAAAACCCTTCTGTATAACCACGATGCGCTAAGTTCTCAAGAGTTTTAAATAAGTTTGCGTCAAATGGACGACCAGCAACGGCATCATCAATGGCTTTACGATACACTTGTGCAGTACGAGCAACATAGTAGAAAGACTTGGTACGGCCTTCAATTTTTAAACTATGCACGCCCATTTTCGTTAGTTGATCAACATATTGAACTGCACGTAAATCTTTTGAGTTCATTATGTAAGTGCCATGCTCGTCTTCAAAAGCAGGCATGTATTCACCAGGGCGGCCCTGCTCTTCAAGCATGAATACTTCGGTACTTGGCGCACCATCACCTAGGGTTGGGATCACCGCTTTAGGGTCGATTTTATGCACCATTTCGCCGGTTTCATTTTCGGTGCCTGGTTTCACATCGTAGTTCCAACGACATGCATTAGTGCACGTTCCTTGGTTTGGATCGCGTTTATTAATATAACCCGATAACAAACAACGGCCAGAGTACGCCATGCAAAGTGCACCGTGAACAAACACTTCAAGTTCTGTATTTGGGCATAGCTCACGAATTTCAGCGATTTCTTCAAGCGATAATTCGCGCGATAAAATGACTCGCTCAATGCCCTGCTGAGCCCAAAAGTTCACTGTGGCATAGTTCACCGCATTGGCCTGCACAGATAAGTGAATCGGCATATCTGGCCATTTCTCACGCACTAGCATGATAAGCCCTGGATCTGACATGATCAGCGCATCTGGCTGCATCTCAATGACAGGCTCAATATCGCGTAAGTACGATTTTACCTTGGCATTATGAGGAGCAATGTTCGACACTACATATAATTTTTTATTTTGCGCATGCGCTTCGTTGATACCGGTTTGCAGGTTATCTAAGTCAAACTCATTGTTACGAACACGAAGGCTATAACGAGGTTGGCCAGCGTAAACGGCATCTGCACCATAAGCAAAGGCATAACGCATATTCTTTAAACTACCCGCAGGTGATAACAACTCAGGTGTAAAAGGGCGAGGGTTCAAAATAGGTGACGACATGAAAGCTCCACACATCGAACCGAGTACAAGTCGGTTGCATGAATTAATACGATAATGAAGCGCGGCAGTATAATAACCTGCTCAGTAATTTTATTGATCTAGATCATGATTGATTCATAGAGCTTATTGATGAGTAGGTGACAAACGAAAAAAGCGCCATAAGCGCTTTGGTCATAACAACAATATAGGGGAATAGTTAATGGGCTGAACCATCTCCGCCGCGTAATACATTACTAGATGCTTTACACCCATTTTCAGCGATATAATCAACAGCCGCTTTTGCTTGCACTATGCCCCAGCCGTAAGCATGATCATAACCCATACTCCCCTGATCATCGGCTGATGCTCTCAGTGCTAAACGAATGCCATTTGCAGAACACTCAGGGTAATTACTCCATACCAATGCAGCTACGCCGGAAACATGAGGAGTTGCCATCGAAGTACCTGATTTAAAGTCATGATCTGAAAACTCAGCGACAGTTATTGTGGTTTCTTTACCGAGGTTGTCCATTAAATTAAGACCCTCATTTCTTGTCACAGAGCCAGCAATCATAGAAGTAGGGTTAATAGTACCGATAAGCTGGCTTTGGTTATTATTACGAATAATAACTCCCACACCGCCATCCGCTTCACACTGCTCTACTTTTTTATAAAACGGAATTTCCCCTCGTTCGATTAAACAGATTTTTCCTGTTACATCACCACAGCTCTGAGTACCTAAACCACAATCAACTAGCTCCCCAGTAACAGTACCAAAACGCGAGCCATCCATACCATAATATTGGAAATTAACACTTTCTTGCGTGACATTAAATTTTGAAAAGCGCGCGCGGTTAACAGGCACAGTTGAGAAAACATTAACGCCTGGCGCTGCTAGTTCAATTTGACTGCTTCGCTGAGAAAAGCTTGCATGATTTTTAGTGCTATCAACCGCTGCAACTGAAATCACACTGTCATAAGATGCAGGATAGCTATGTGAAGCTTCACCAGCATTTCCTGCTGCCGCAACCATTAATATATTCGCACGAGCAACTTTATCTAACGCTTTTTCTTCAATCGGGCTTGAATATTTTCCACCAAGGCTCATCGAAATAACCGTTGAACCAGCTTGTTGACACTCATCAATCGCACCAGCTAAATCCGAAGCGTAAGCCCAGCTACCATTACCAGCAAAAACACGCACAATGTGCATATCAAGAGAATGATCATCGACAATCCCTGTCGTACCAAACTCATTGTCGATTGCGGCAATCGTGCCCGCAACATGAGTGCCATGACCAAATGGATCTTGATACCACACTCCAGCACCGCCATCGTCTGAGCCTGTAACACCAGCACTCGGCAAATCTGGGTGTTCTAAGGCATAACCGCTATCGATTACACACACTTTTTGTCCGCCTTGGTATTGAACTTGATCAGCTTGAACCATCGCTAAACCATACGGAATATATTGCGAAGCGCCTTCAGACATTAACTTTCTTGGTACGTCAGGGTAAAAAGTCTTTACGTTTGTAAGCCCTTTAACGTTGGCTAACTGAGTTTTATCAATCGAAATTGCAAAACTTTCTAGTGAACTAAGCTCTTTTTCTATTTTAATATTATTTGATAACAACTCAGATTTAAGCGCAGAGGCTTTATTACTATTTGCTTCTAGAACAATTCGCATTGATTGATCAGCTAAAGAAGGAAAACTATAAGCAAGAGCAATGCTTGCCGCTAAAACTGTTTTTTTATTTATCATCATTAAACTCCTTCTCTACTCTGCGTTGTCGTCATTTTTGCTACTTGGGCAATCTTTCACTTGTACATTGCCACTTATTGTTCCGGCATTGTTATAGCCTTGGTATGGACCAGACTCGAGTAACATCACATTCAATAACCCATTTGCACCAAATCCAGATTTAATACCTTCAGAAATATCCATCATACATGCAAAGCCAACCCCCTCTCCAGGCAGGCTAGGATTGGTTGAGTTATAATTAAACTCAACTTGATACATCCCCTCAGTGCAAATATCTTGTTTGCAAAATAATCGCTCATCACCAGACTCAGCCCCATCAGGTGATACAGGATCTTCACTACATAAGCCTGCACCATAAACCTGTGCGTTAAATGATACTCCTCCAGATTGTTGCCAATCTAATGCAGTTACATCTTTGTAATTTACTTTTCCGCTTACTTCTCCATCACAACGAGCTGCATGTGCTGTAAACACAGCTTTTCCAGCCCCACCCTTTGAATTAAGAGTGCCGCCAGCGTTAACTTGAGCGTCTAACTTTGCACATCCACCCATAATAGCGAATGATGTGATTAACAACCCTAACTGCGTTTTTTTCATATTAATTCCTTGTTGTTTGTTTTTATTAAAAACAGCTAAAACCACTCAATAGTAAAATATATTTAATTTATACAATTAGTTATGAGTGACAAAATAAGTAATAGAGGAAGTGAAATGAGAATTCAACACACTAAAAAGGGTAAAAACCATGGCAAAAAAAACGATTAAATTAATTGTAAAAAAACGCCTTAATTAACATGCCGTTAAATATTTATTTACAAAAAATAAAAGTGTATCAATCTGTACCAAAATGTAATCAAGCACTTAAATATTATAAAAACAGATACAAACTAGCACTTTAGAACTACAGAAATTAAACTAAGTAAGGACTTATACAGAAAAGAAAAAGGTGACCAATCCTATGGCCACCTTTTTAGATCAAACTCAATTAACTATCCAGGGTAATTGGTTTGGATTTGCTAATGTTAACAGCAAAGCCCTTAACATTGATATTTTTATACGCCAGTTAAGCGTTCTCGGCGTTTTTTCCACAATAAGAACTGATAACCAAGTAGGCCATCGGCCTGAATATTGATCCGCCCACCTGCGGCTTTTATCACTTGCAATTGCTTTGGCTTATCGTCGAATTCAAATTTGAATTTATATGACGTCAGTGTTTGCTTAATCAAACTAATGGCAAGCTCCTGCTCTTTTGCAGCCTGAATGGTGACCATTTCATCCTGATTAAAGCGGTACTTAATTTGTTTATTTGTTGCGATTAGTTTCGGCATCAAATTAGCGATATGTTCATTCCAGTGCGCAGACTTTTTTGCGTATTCCATTGAAGCCGCTTCATCCAGTTCCCATGTGGTCAATAGCTCTTCAGGAACATTAAACCCTTTGTTGCTTGAGCTTGCAGCTTGATGGGTTTGCGCACTAGCTTGATCAGGAATAAAGCTTAGATTACATAACCATATTATTGTTATTAATGAACTTTTATACATTAGCAGGCCTTTGTTACAAAGATATTGAAATAAAGGCCCAGCCACCTAGCCGGACCTTTAAGCGCTGAACACAAAATGGTATTAGTCATTAATATGTGCGCAGCGGCCAAATTCAGCACCTGCTGACACCGCATCAACCACTTGCTTAGGGAAGCTAAGTTCACGGTCGCGGCCGTTATCACATACAAATGCCTTATTCGCATCGATTTCAATTGATAACACTGCGCCAGCAATGCCTGCCATGATCTCAGAACCATCAGCACTTAGGCCAAACATGTTATCGGTAAGTAAGCCTTTTGCTTCAGTAACACCTTGCTTAGCAAAGAACTCTGCTGATGACATCCAGCCAATATCTTTTAAATAAATAGCGCCAACAAAACCGCCAGATAGAGGGCTACCAGCACGTCCGGTGATCATCGATAAGTCCTCATTTGCATCAAGAACCATCACTGAAGGTAAGCCAAATCCTAGTTCAACTAATTCTTCATGGCTGTAGCCTAGGTCGCAATAGTTGGTCCAGAAACTTATCGCAGGAATGTTGTCACACCAACGTAAGCTACCAATTTTTTGAGTTGTATTGGTTACTGTATCCCATACTTTTACGCCAGCAGGGCGACGGTTTTCGATTGCTCCGAAGGCGACATAACGACCATTTTCAGAGATAACTGAATTGTCGATTGCACCAAACTCCGTGTAAGTATCAACAAGCTCACCATTCACCCAGGCAATTTGTGTAAAGCCATTCGTTGAACCTGTAATTGTTTCGCCATTACCAGAGATACGATCTGCTCGCGCCCATGCCGTACGACGAATTTGCTCATCGCCATTCATAATAGCGATTTCTTTACCACTGCCATAAGAACGGTCAACCATTTGGGTGCCAGGTAAAACGCTTGCTTTACCCGTGTTTGCATCCCAAACAGTAGGCATACCAACTGAACGCGCAGCTTCGCCTTCAGCACAGCGATTTGAACCATCGTATGGGAAGCGTGTTGTACCAACAATCAACTTACCATCATCATCCATATCCCAGATGCTATGTGAGCTTTGCCCCTGCTGACTTGAAAGCGAGCAACTATTCCCCGTTAAATCTTCAAGCATTGATACTTTGCCAGAGTTTATATCCCAGACGCCGCCTTGCATCACGCCATTATCATTAAAGTGTGCGGTAATAGCAGCTTTAGTGGCTGTTTTGTTCATTGCTGTGCTTGTAGAGCTTAATAAAGCGTAGCCATCAGGGCTTACTAAAGTATCAAACGAATTAGTCGCACTGTCGTATAAGAAAGGAATACCCGAAGAGGTTGTTCCAAGTGCTTTTTTACCGTTTTTAGCGTGATCCATTACAAACGCTGAAATCAGTGGCGTATATTGAATACCATCTTGATAACCGTTGAAGTACATCTCAAGCTGTTTAGTTTCACCCGCTGAAACAACTATCTCTGTCATCGCACAGGCATTATCTATTCCCGGGTTTGCACTTTCGTTGTCATTCCAATATTCAGCTTCAGAAAGAATATTCGTTTGCTGAGTTGGATAACCACCTGCATTGATCTCTTGAGTATAAAGAGCATAACGTGCCCCCGGCGTTAAGCCATTAATGGTAAATGAGCCATCTGGGCCGATACGGCCTTGTGTCATGTTACCTGACTGTTGGCTGATCACATCTTCGTAAGGGTTATCAAGGTTACGCGCTATTAAATTCACCCCTGAGTACTCTACTCCCTCTTTTGTTAAGAGCTTACCTTGAATAGAGCCAAACTGTGATTGGTACTGCGCCGTAGGATAAAGATCTGAGATATTAACAATATCGTCTTTCACATTAATGGTGTGTTGATTTGCACCAGCACTGCCGCGCACATTAATAAACGGAAACATGGTCTCAATGGCAGAATAATCCAACATACTAGAGCTGGTAAATTTAGTGACACCCTCACAACCTGGTACACCGTCATATTGCGGGCTATAACTTGCCGACATATACACTAAATGGCCATTTGCTTGTGAGTGAGACATATTGATCGCATGGCCAAATTCATGGGTGAATACTCCACCAACTTGTGTGCCATCGGTATCACTAATATCAACAAACCAGCCATTCATTAAAGCTGTCGCTTCAATAATTTCGCCGGTTTCTTCGTCGGCCCATTCAGGGAATGCAATACCTAAAACAGCGCTTCTTGGCACACCAAAATAGTTTTCTAAAATGCTACCATCAGTGTCGTAATTGACCCAAAAGCCATAACCATTCTCAACACCATAAATTTGATCAACATTTTCTGCAGTCACATCCGCAATGCCTGTTTTCTCAAAAATCGTGCCCTGTACTGACATCTCGAAAGTTGACGTTTCTACATCAGACCACTCTTTCACAGCATTCGCCGTTACTTTGTTGGCTTGCTCAATCGTTAAAAACGTATAATCTCGGTCAAGTTCAGTGTATGCAGGGATCACTGTGCCATCAGGTAAGGTAACATCAACGTTAAATACAGTGCCTTTTTCAAGTACAGTGAAGGTTTCGACATCGTTACCGTCTTTATCTTTGATAAGTTGGCCGCCATCTGTCCACACTGGAATACTGCCTTTTGAGGTGTCCCATTTATATGGCTGCATTGTCGGTTCATGAATATAGAGTGGGCCACCGGCTAACGCACCTGTCGAAATAGTTGCAAGGGCTAATGCTGCTGCGATTTTAGAAAATTTCATTATTGTTGTACTCCAGACAGTTTACCTACTAAATCCATAAAAACTCCCACATCGACTGCACCTGGCGTGGTTAAAAGATTTTGTTGCTCTGCTGATAAGCTGCTGGTATCTAACCCTTCAAAAACACCTTTGTTAGCAAAAATGTTTTCTACTTTGCCATTGCGCACTACAAATTTACCTTGAGCAAGGCCTACGGTCGTTTGAAACCCTGTGATTGATGCTGGCTTATACATAAAGGCAATCACTTGTTCGCCTTCTTGCCATTTAGAAAAACCTTCAGGCGTTGCGCCTAAATACACTTTGCCATTGCCCATAGAGCGGGGTTTTATCAGGCCAAACTGACGAAAAGTATAATTTGAATCGTCTTTTAACTTGCCTTTTGCATCTGACGAAACCTGAATAGTCACTTCGGTATAGGGACGATTGTTATCAAAACCATCTGTTACGCTTACCACCTGGCCAGCAATAATGCTCTGTGACTCAACAGCCATCTCTTGTAAGTTTTGTTGTTTTAGTTTCATTGCATTGGCTGCGGGGCTCAAAGTCAGCATGGTGCCAAGTGCAAAAGCTGACGCGCATGACAACTTAGAAAGTGCACTGCGTAGTTTCATTGTTCTCTCCTTTGATTATTCAAATTAAAATGAAAGTAAGATTTTTTGTTTAGAAAAAATCAACTCACTAATATTTTATGATTGAATAAGTTCAGGAATTCACGAAAAACCATGTAGCGTTTTGTACACTTAAAATTAACATTTCGATTACAATTTTATTGTTGCTATTTTTCTCTGAAAAGATAGATTAAATTCACACGAAAAAATTAAAAACCAATTATTTTCAAAAAGTTAAAACATCACCACTTTATCATGGGTAATTAGCTTACCCATGATAAAGTGAACAAAAGGTTAACGGCAAAGTGGTGTTTTTACATTTTTTAAATGTGTAATGGAGCAGGTAAATTTATACCAATTAGCTTAGCTGGATGAGCAAATTGTAAGCGAGTAGAGATTGGGTATGTCAGCAGAGAAGCCCCGCTGACAATAGCTGATTAATAGCAATTTAAAAAAGCTGCACTTCTTCAGTTTCAAGCGCAAAGGTTTTGCCATTTGCAAAACTTATATCGATATAAAAAATATGACTACTCTCAACTTCTGGAGCTTGGTTAGGTTTTAGTTCAATAAATATAGGTGCAGTCGTCGGGAATACGCTTGCGAAGTCTTCAACACTGGCATAGTTGCCATCACTATAATAATCAAAATCACTATTATACATTTCTTTGATATCAAACAGGCTATTTAAACTCGTACCCGCGGTGAACTCACTGTTGTAATCAGCGCTTGAGTAAATATTAATAGCTGTAATGGTATTCGCGCTCCCTAGTACCACTGCTGGGATAGGACAGTCTGCATATTCTTTATTAGGGTCAGGCTCATCTCCTTCACTATAAACACCTTTGCCAGCACCGCCTAATTTTATGATATAGGCATCATAAGCGAGTGCTGTGTTAGCCTCGTTTTGCCCTGGGGTGACAACATAATTATCAATATCGATTGCCAGGGGAAAAGGGTGGCACGTTAGCTCATCATTTGAGTCTGAATTACAACCCGCTAAACAACTTGCGAGTAGACTGACCAGTAAAAGCTTTTTCATAATTGTCCTTATTAGTTTTGTCATTTCCTAAGATAATAATTACTTATTAAACTGCTCATAACAAGTGCTTAGCGGTGCAAGCACGCTCATTTTTTATACTCAATTTGCTATACGTAGTGAGGGTTCATGAAAATGCCATCAAATGACTATTTAATAAAATTAGGAATTTTCACGTAAAGCGCGTATAATTCGCGCCCGTTAATATTTAACCTTTAAATTTAAAAATTATTGGAGCATAAAGATGGCTTTAGAGCGTACTTTTTCAATCGTAAAACCTGATGCAGTTGCTAAAAACCACATCGGTGCTATCTACAACCGTTTCGAAACTGCGGGTCTTAAAATCGTTGCAGCTAAAATGGTTCACCTTTCAAAAGAAAAAGCTGAAGGTTTCTACGCTGAGCACAGCGAGCGTCCTTTCTTCGGTGCTTTAGTTGAGTTCATGACATCTGGTCCAGTAATGGTTACTGTTCTTGAAGGTGAGAACGCAGTACTTAAAAACCGTGAAATCATGGGTGCTACTAACCCTGCTGAAGCACTAGCTGGTACTTTACGTGCTGACTACGCAGACAGCATCGACGAAAATGCTGTTCACGGTTCTGACGCTGTTGAATCAGCTGCACGTGAAATCGCATACTTCTTCGCTGACGAAGAAATCTGCCCACGTACTCGTTAATTTCGAGTTCACAGCTAAGTCTGTGATGCAGAAGAAAAAGGGCTTTCGGGCCCTTTTTTAGTCATTAGCTAAGCCTATTGTAAATCTGTTTAGCTAATGACTAAGTCGATTAAATAATGTACAATCGCGCACCCAAACTACTTACCACCGTCACTGATTGAGGTTGTTTCATGACCACTGAAAAAAAGATTAATTTATTAGATTTAAACCGAGATGCAATGCGTGAGCTTTTTGTATCATTCGGTGAAAAGCCATTCCGTGGTGATCAGGTGATGAAATGGATTTATCATTTTGGCGTCGACAATTTTGACGACATGACAAACGTCAACAAAAAGCTGAAAGAAAAACTAAAAGCTGAATGTGAAATTGTTGCTCCTGAGATCTCAGTTAAGCAAGTAGCAAGTGATGGCACCATCAAATACGCACTTTTACTTAAAGGTGGCCAAGAAGTAGAAGCTGTTTGGATCCCAGAAAAAGACCGTGCAACTTTATGTGTATCTTCACAAGTAGGTTGTGCCCTTGAATGTACGTTCTGCTCTACAGCACAACAAGGCTTTAACCGTAACCTAGCGGTGTCTGAGATCATTGGTCAAGTTTGGCGTGTAGCGAAAGACATTGGTTTAGACGGCGACAGTACTAAGCGCCCTGTGACTAACGTGGTAATGATGGGTATGGGTGAGCCACTACTCAACCTTAAAAACGTCGTACCCGCAATGGAACTTATGATGGACGACTGGGGTTTTGGTTTATCAAAACGTCGCGTTACATTAAGCACCTCAGGTGTGGTGCCTGCTCTTGATTTATTAAAAGAGAAAATTGACGTAGCGCTGGCTATTTCACTTCACGCGCCAAACAATGAGCTGCGTGATGTACTGGTACCAATTAATAAAAAGTACCCGATTGAAGAGTTTTTAGCAGCGTGTCGTCGTTATATCGACGGCTCTAAAGCAAACAAAGATGTGACTATCGAATACGTTATGCTACAGGGTGTGAACGACAGCACAGATCAAGCACACGAATTGGTTAAAACATTAAAAGGAACACCTTCAAAAGTGAACCTGATCCCGTTTAACCCATTCCCAGGTAACGAATATGGCCGTTCAAGCAACAGCCGAATTGACCGTTTCTCTAAAGTACTACAAGCTGCGGGTATCACCTGTATTGTTCGCCGTACTCGTGGTGATGATATTGATGCTGCCTGTGGTCAATTAGTGGGTGACGTTGTTGACCGTACAAAACGTTTAGCGAAAAAGAAAATGCGCGAAGATAACGCAATTGCGGTAAATGTTCACCAAGCATAAGCGACATATTTAAAGACAAGCCTTTGTGACAAACTCGTTATTTTTAAAATAATAGATGCAACACAAAGGCTTTTCGGTAAGATAGGCATACGGAATCAAAGAAGAGATTAGGTAATGCGTTCTATACTTGCCATTACTGTTAGTGCATTCGCATTAACAGGGTGTGTTACAGAAAACAGCTACGACGGAAGCGACAGACCCGTTGTAGAAAAAAAGATTAATAATACTGGTGCTGCTCGTACTCGTATCGCCCTTGCGTTACAGTACTTAAAAACGGGCAACAACTCGCAAGCAAAATATAATCTAGAACGTGCCGCAGAATTTGCACCTGACCTTCCTGAAGTCCACTACTCTTTAGCCTATTACTATCAACAGGTTGATGAACCTGATCTCGCTGATAAAGCCTATCAACGCGCTTTAAAAATCGCCCCGAATGATCCAAACACCTTAAACAATTATGGTGTCTTTTTATGTGGCATTGGCAAATACGACCGTGCAGCAGAAGAGCTTCTTAAGGCAATTACCGTTCCTAGCTATATCCGTGTAGCTGAAAGTTACGAAAACTTAGCCTTATGCGCGATTGAATTTGATGACTTTGAAAACGCAGAAAAATACCTAAAATCAGCGCTAAACCACAGCTCGCAGCGCCCTTCTTCAATGATTAGCCTTGCCGGTTTGTATTACGCGAAAAGCGACCTTCATAAAGCTGAAGACGTGATTGAAAAATACGAATCTACCGGTCGCGTGACCCCTCGCGCACTTATGCTTAGCTACCTTATTCAGCAACGTATGGGCCATATCGAAAAAGCCGAAACAACCGCAGGTATTATTTTACAAACCTACCCAGGTTCAGTAGAAGCAAGGGCTATTTCATCAGGGCAAACTAAACGCTCAGAATTTGAAGTTCTGCGTGAAAAATATCGTCAAGCGCAGCTTGAAGAGTTGAAAATATCAAGTGATAACAGCACGGTTAGCAAAGATCAGCCAAAAATTCGTATCGTGAAAAGAAAGGCACCTGCTAAACAAACCGTTGTTGCTGAGGCGTCAGTGGCTACTGCACAGCAGAGCCCTGTACAGACAACACAGGTTCAACCTTCACAAGTAGAGCCAACACTCACTCAAGCAGAGCAAGAACCAGAAATCGTAGCGCAAAGCAATAAGCAGGTGACAGCTGAGGTAAACTCAGACAGCGAAGAGAAACCATCAACAGAGTCACTCGCCTCTGTGCAACCACGCGAAACAACGCCTAACGCGCTCACTGAGCAAACAACTGACGAAGGTTTCCAAACGGTTAGCTCTCGTAAAGTTGAACAGGCCGCTGTTATTGCACAGCAGCAAACAGACGCGCAAACACCAGCGCAAAGTAATGATGAAGTGACCATAGTGTCATTTGGTGCACCGCAAACGCCAAGCGTTCAACAACAAACGCCAGCAAACTCGCAAAATACCAAAAATGATGCCAGCACTGTGGTGTTTTACGAAGCAGAAAAAGACGAAAACGTATTTAGTGGCAGTCAAACAACGGCGTCAACCGCAAATAGCACTGACTTTAGCGTGACAAACGAGCCGCTTAACTTACCCATGCTGAACGCAAATGTACCGGCGCTGAATATCCCGTATCATATTATTGAAAATGGTGAAAACCTCTTTAGCATTTCGGTGCGATACAATGTTAAACTACAGAAGATTTTGCTGTGGAATGGCTTAAAAGAATCGGATCGTGTACAAAACGGTACTCGCATTTATTTGAACGATCCGAACATTTATCACGACATCAATGATGGCGACACACTCTTTAGCATAGCCACACAGCATAGCGTATTGATCGATCAGTTAATGCGCTGGAACAAATTGAGCCCAGATGTCGCCCTAGAACCTGGGCATAGACTCTTATTGGTAGATCCAGACTCATACGCATTATGAATGAAGAAAACAATTTAGAACAACCGCAAGAAACGCTCGGCCAAGCGCTAAAAAAGCGCCGCGAAGACGCTGGAAAGAGCCTTGAGCAACTTGCTGGTGCATTAAAATTATCCGTTTTACAGTTACAACGATTAGAAAACGACGAGCACGAATTACTTGGCCCTACGACCTTTGTAAAAGGTTATATCAGAAGCTATTGCCGTGAGCTGAAAATCGATAGCCAAGCCATGCTTGCATTATTGCCAGAGCACGTTGAGCCTGCAAAAAAATCTAAAATGCAGAGCTTTTCTCGCCGTACAGAAAAAGAAGCACATGACAGCCGCTTAATGCTGTTTAGCTACTTCATTTTAGCGGTGATCATTGGCTCGTCAGTATTTTGGTGGTGGCAAAATAGCAACCAGAATATCGAACAGCCCGTAACGACTCCGATGCCAAATCAGCTTGAAAGCAGTGAGATTTCACCTGATTTAGCTTTAGAAGCGCCTGCTGAAGAAACCATTCAACCACTCGCTGACGACGAGCAAGAAATCGTTCAGCCAGAAGCTGATGTGCCAACAAGCAACAACGAAGCACAAAACCAAGTTGCTGCTCAGCCAGAAACTGAAAAGGCTGATCCTGAGCACAGCGAAGTGGTGATGCACTTCAATGAAGATAGCTGGGTAGAAATTCACGATGGCAACGGCGATCGCATCGCATTCGGTGTTAAAAAAGCAGGTTACGTTATGACAGTAACCGGCCCACAGCCTTTTAGTGTGGTACTAGGCAAACACCAAGTGGTTGATATTACTTTTCAAGGCCAAGCCGTCGATACTTCACATCTTGCCAAAAATCGTTTAGCTAAATTTACTTTACCGTTATCAGAGTAACCGCAATGTTTTCAGAATCTCCTATTAAACGTAGAAAATCGACCCGTATTAACGTAGGTAATGTGCCAATTGGTGATGGTGCACCGATTGCCGTCCAGTCGATGACTAACACCAACACCCTAGATATCGATGCAACGGTTGCACAAATTCAAGCTATTCAAGATGCTGGCGCCGACATTGTGCGTGTATCAGTACCCACCATGGAAGCTGCTGAAGCATTTAAAAGCATTAAAGAACAGGTCACTATCCCGTTGGTAACGGATATTCACTTTGATTACCGTATTGCATTAAAAGTGGCTCAGTATGGTGCGGATTGTTTGCGTATTAACCCTGGTAACATCGGCAGCGAAGAGCGTATTCGTGCCGTTGTAGACTCAGCACGCGAGCACAATATTCCTATTCGTATTGGTGTTAATGGCGGTTCATTAGAGCGTGATTTACAAGAAAAATACGGTGAGCCAACGCCAGAAGCTTTACTTGAATCAGCTATGCGTCACGTTGAGATCTTACAACGTTTAGACTTTGATCAATTTAAAGTCTCTGTTAAAGCGTCAGATGTATTTTTAGCGGTCGGTGCGTATCGTTTACTTGCCAAAGAAATTGACCAGCCACTGCATTTAGGTATTACCGAAGCAGGCGGTATGCGCTCAGGTTCAGTTAAATCAGCTGTTGGCTTAGGTATGCTACTTGCCGAAGGCATTGGTGACACACTGCGCGTATCACTTGCAGCCGATCCGGTACAAGAGATCAAAGTGGGTTTTGATATTTTAAAATCATTACGCATTCGCTCACGCGGCATTAACTTTATTGCCTGTCCGAGCTGCTCACGCCAAGAGTTTGATGTGGTAAGCACCATGAACCAACTTGAAGAGCGCCTCGAAGACGTGGTTGAACCTATGTCAGTGTCGGTAATTGGTTGTGTGGTAAATGGTCCGGGCGAAGCACTTGTAAGTGATATTGGCCTTGCTGGTGCAAACCGTCGCTCAGGCTTATACATCAATGGCGAGCGCCAAAAAGCACGTATCGATAACGATAACATTGTCGACCAACTTGAAGGCTATGTGCGTGACTTTATCGCTAAGAAAGAGAAAGAAACGCCAATCGACATCAAAATCGTTGAATAATTCGCATATACTCGGCAAACCCTCAGGTTTGCCGTTTACCTTTAGAACCCAAACGGTATAATAGCGGGTCAATTTTTAGTTTTTCTTGAGGCGCGATTTTTTTTCAGCGCACGTACAGTATTTAGGATTTATCAGTGGCAAAACAAATTCAGGCAGTTCGTGGTATGAACGATTGTCTGCCAGGCGATACGCAAATTTGGCAGAAAGTAGAAGACATTTTACGTGAAACAGTTTCATCGTTTGGTTATCAAGAAATTCGTTTTCCAATTGTTGAATCAACCGACCTATTCAAGCGCTCTATCGGTGAAGTAACCGATATCGTAGAAAAAGAGATGTACACCTTTGCTGACCGTAATGGCGATAACTTAACACTTCGCCCTGAAGGTACGGCAGTCTGTGTGCGTGCAGGTAATGAAAACGGTTTACTGTATAACCAAGAACAACGTTTATGGTACATGGGCCCGATGTTCCGTCACGAGCGTCCGCAAAAAGGCCGTTACCGTCAATTCCACCAATTCGGTTTAGAAACATTCGGCATTGCCACTGCTGATATTGATGCAGAAGTTATTTTGCTGACAGCCCAATTATGGAAAGAGTTTGGTATCAGTGAGCACGTTCGTCTGGAGCTTAATTCATTGGGTTCAAATGAAGCACGTGCAGACTATCGTGATGCACTTGTTGCTTACTTAGAGCAACACGTCGATGTACTTGATGAAGACTCTAAGCGTCGTATGCACACCAATCCATTACGTGTGTTAGATAGCAAAAACCCTGATGTACAAGCCATTTTAACTGATGCGCCTAAACTATCTGAGCACTTAGACGCTGAATCAAAAGAACATTTTGAAAATTTATGTGAACGTTTAGACGCTGCTGGCGTCGAATACACGGTAAATGAAAAGCTTGTACGTGGCCTTGACTATTACAACCGCACCGTTTTTGAGTGGGTTACTGATAGCCTAGGCGCACAAGGAACCGTTTGTGCCGGTGGTCGTTACGATGGTCTAGTTGAACAACTAGGCGGTAAAGCAACACCAGCGGTAGGTTTTGCAATGGGTCTTGAGCGTTTAGTGTTATTACTTCAAGCACTCGAATGTGTAGGTGACATCCGCCGTAGTGCTGATGTATATTTGGCAGCCATGGGCGATAAAGCCAGCATTCAAGCGCCTATCATTGCCGCTCAATTACGTAAAGATGTTGCCGGTCTTCGTGTTATGGTGCACGCAGGCGGTGGCAACTTTAAAAAGCAATTAAAACGCGCAGATAAAAGCGATGCTCTTGTAGCGGTTATTATCGGCGAAGATGAATTAGAACAAGGCGTTGTGACAATTAAGTACTTACGTGAACGTAAAGAACAAGTCACCTTAAAACTAGAAGAAGCGAAAACGCTACTAGCTGAGCTTATTTAAGCCCAGCTAGCAACAGAGGTAAGCATGGAAATTTATTCAACAGAAGAACAACAAGAAGAAGCGCTCAAACGCTTTTTCCGTGAAAATGGTTTAGCACTTGCAATTGGCATTGTTGCAGGTTTAGGTGGTTTATATGGTTGGAAAGCTTATAACCAAAACCAAATCACCACAGCTGAGAAAGCATCTGACTCTTTCACACAACTTGTTGAAAGCGGTGCCGTGCTAGAAAAAGCGGATACGTTTATCAAAGATAATAGCGAGTCAAGCTACAGCACGCTAACAGCATTTGTAGCGGCAAAAGAAGCCGTTGAAAAGAATGACCTTGATGCAGCAAGCGAAAAGCTTAACTGGATCATCACCAACGAGCAAAACCCTGAGCTAAAAGCAACGGCAACAACGCGCCTTGCTCGTGTTCACCTTGCGCAAAAGCAATATGAGCAAGCGCTAACAACGCTAAATGCCCAGCTTCCAGCATCATTTGCTGCTGCAGTCGCTGAATTAAAAGGCGATGTTTATGCTGCACAAGGCGACAAAGACCAAGCACGCAGCCAATACCAAGCAGCGGCTGATAATGGCGGCCTTGAAAATAACCCGTTATTACAAATTAAACTTGATGACTTAGCACAAACTAGCCCAGCGGCGTAAGGGGTTAAGATGAAGAAGTTAACAGCGGCAACACTTGCTCTGTGTATCGCAACCCTAACTGGGTGTTCGTCAAGTGATGACGAAGATGAACTGGTACTGCCTGAAATTGTTAATCAATTTGAGACAGAAGTGGTTTGGCAAGAATCAATTGGTGATGGTGTTCAGCATTATTTCTCGCGCTTAACACCGGCTATTCATAACGATGTTGTGTATGTAGCAAACCGCGAAGGTGAAGTTGAAGCCCTATCGCTTGAAAATGGCGATACTCTGTGGGAAACCGATGTTCGTGAAAACCCAGCCTTTTGGCCTTGGGAAACCACAGAAAGTGCCAAGTTATCGGGTGGTATTTTACAAGCTTACGGCAAGATTTTTGTTGGTTCTGAGCATGGTTATTTAACCGCTCTAGACCGTGAAACAGGTGAGATTGTTTGGCGTAAAACAATGCCAGGCGAAGTACTTGCTAAACCTGCTGCAGGCGACGGCTTAATTTTTGTAAACCTAGGCTCAGGTAAATTATTAGCTTTACACCCAGATACAGGTGAAGAGCGTTGGAGCTTTGAACAAGAAGTGCCTCCATTAACGTTACGTGGTCAAAGTTCACCAACCGTAGCAAACGGTGGTGTATTGCTAGGCCTTGAAACAGGCAAACTTAGCGTATTAATTTCAGAAAATGGTTACTCTGCGTGGAGTGCTGAAATTGCTTCTCCAAAAGGTGCCTCTGAGTTTGAACGTTTAGTCGATGTGGATACACAAGCGTTAATTAGTGGTCCATATGCGTATGCAATCGCCTATAATGGTAACTTAGCAGCCGTTGATATTCGTTCAGGTAATGTTGTTTGGAAACGTGAATACAGCAGCTACCGTGATTTATCGATGGATAGCCAGTCTATCTATGTTGTTGATAGCGATGGTGTTATTTACGGTCTAGATAAAACATCAGGCATTGAGCGTTGGAGCCAACCGGCACTACGCGGCTGGTACTTAACAGGCCCAACTGTGGCTGGTAAATATTTAGCACTGGGTGACCAAGAAGGTAACCTACACTGGTTAGACAAAGAAACGGGCGAGCTTGTATCGCGCGAAGACTTTGACAGCTCAGGTTTCTTTATTGAGCCTGTTGTTGCCGGTGACAAATTAATTTTATACACCCGAGATGGTGAAGTTAGCGCGGTTAAAATTCCAAACTAACTTACTAATAGTAAACGTTATTTTTCTAAGGCTTCGCTTGGCGAAGCCTTTTGTTGTTTTTTTAAGAGGTAGTTTATGCTTCCCGTGATCGCTCTTGTTGGGCGACCCAATGTGGGCAAATCCACATTATTTAACCGTTTAACACGTACTCGTGACGCCCTCGTAGCCGACTTTCCTGGCTTAACACGAGATAGAAAATATGGCCAAGCAGATTACGAAGGCTATGAATTTATCGTGGTAGACACGGGTGGTATTGACGGTTCTGAGCAAGGTATCGAAACCGAAATGGCTGAGCAATCGCTACTCGCGATTGAAGAAGCCGATATCGTATTATTTTTAGTGGATGCCCGCGCAGGTATGACTGCCGCTGACCAAGCAATTGCTAACCACCTTCGTAAACAACAGAAGAAATGCTTTGTTGTAGCAAACAAAGTGGATGGTATTGATGCAGACTCATATTGTGCAGAGTTCTTCCAGTTAAGCTTAGGCGACGTACATCACATTGCTGCAGCGCATGGCCGTGGTATCACGCAATTACTTGAAACAACCTTACAGCCAGTTATTGCTGAACTTGCCGGTGAAAGTGAAGAACTTGAAGAAAGTGATGACGAACTGGTTGATCTTTACAGTGAAGATGAAGAAGGTGAAGACAGCGAACAAGCCTTTGCAGATAAGCCTGTAAAACTTGCTATCATCGGTCGCCCTAACGTTGGTAAGTCAACACTTACAAACCGTATCTTAGGTGAAGAACGTGTAATCGTTTACGATATGCCGGGTACAACTCGTGACTCTATCTATATCCCGATGACACGCAACGACAAAGAATACATTCTTATTGATACTGCGGGTGTTCGTAAGCGTAAGAAAGTAAGCGATGTTGTTGAGAAGTTCTCAGTTATTAAAACATTACAAGCCATTGAAGATGCCAACGTGGTACTTTTAGTGGTTGATGCACGCGAAGGTATTTCTGATCAAGACTTAAGCCTATTAGGTTTTGCTTTAAATGCGGGTCGTTCATTGGTTGTTGCTGTTAACAAGTGGGATGGCCTTGATGATTACGTTAAAGAACGTATTAAGTCAGAGCTTGACCGTCGTTTAGGTTTCATCGATTTCGCACGTTTACACTTTATCTCTGCTTTACACGGCACCGGTGTGGGTCATTTATTTGAGTCAGTAGACGAAGCGTACGAATCAGCAACTAAACGTATTAGCACAGCGATGCTACGTCGTATCATGGATATGGCACAAGCCGATCACCAACCGCCACTTGTTCGCGGTCGTCGTGTAAAACTTAAATATGCTCACGCAGGTGGCTATAACCCACCACGTATCGTGATCCACGGTAACCAAGTTCATGACTTACCTGATAGCTATAAACGCTACTTAATGAACTATTATCGTAAAGCATTAAATATCATGGGTACGCCGATCAAAATTGAATTTAGAGAAGGCGATAATCCATACGCAGGCCGCTCAAACAAGGTGACCTTATCACAAAAACGTAAAATCCGTGCGTTTGCGAAAGAAAACCGCAACAAGTCGTAGTTGCCACGTAAGCTTTAAGTATTAAAAAAAACCTTGTAAGTATGACTTACAAGGTTTTTTTATTGCTAAAACTATGCTTTATTTAATAAACGAATAATAAATAGAGTTGCATAAATGGCATTTTTAAGTCAGGTTATTTACGTCGATAACGTAGAAGAAGTACTCGACTTTTACTATCAAGCATTTGGATTTAATACCAATCATATCAGTGACGATGCCGAATACGGTGAACTTGTTACAGGATCCGTTAAACTTGCTTTTGCAACCCACCCGCATGCGCAATCATATTTTAAGCAGGGGTATATTCGTGCCCACCCTAAGCAACCTGCACTTGGTTTTGAGCTAAGATTCAGCTGCCACAATTTAGTCGAAAGTTACGATAAAGCCGTGCTTGCTGGTGCTGAGCCATTGTGCCCGCCAACTAAAAAAGATTCTCAACATTATGCGTATGTTCGCGCTATTGAAGGCACATTAGTGTGTTTAGTAGAAGATTAGCCTTTTGTAAGGTCCGTTTTTGTTAGGTCAGTATGCAGCTCAAGGGTTAATTCACGTAGTAACTCGATTCGCTCTAAACTCATGTTTGAGCCCGCCATTAACTTGGTTGATAATTCTTCAGCATCAATTTTAAGCTGCATGCCCTGCTCGGTTAACGAGATTACTTTTTTACGCTCATCTTCATTTGATACCTGACGCGTCAATAAACCTTTTGATTCAAGGCGTTTAACTATCGGTGTTAAGGTGCCTGAATCGAGGTGCGTGTCATGAGAAAGCGCTTTTAAACTCACTTGGTTATTATACCAAAGCGAATGCATCACAATATATTGCGGATAGGTTAAGTCATAAGCTTCGAGGATTGGTCGAAACGCTCTGATCAACGCATTGGTTGCACTATATAAAGTGAAACACACATTGTCTGATAAGTTGTTGCTCATGTAATTACCCTAAACTGAAATAAAGCCGTATTATTGCCGCAATTTAGTTTGCGCGCAAATTATTTTCCTACAGTCTATTGCCTTTTACTGTAAAGATCATTAAATTGATCGCAAATAGTTTGCGCGCAAATATTTTGCACAATTCATTAATTGATTCTGATCTAGTTCATTCGAGGTTTATATGGCGACAAGTCAACAAATTCATTTAGTTTCACGCCCAACAGGTATACCAACACAAGCCAATTTTGCGCAGGTAGACGTAACACTTCCAGATTTGAACGACGGCGAAGTATTAATTAAAAATACCTGGATGTCAGTTGACCCTTATATGCGCCCGCGCATGATTGATCGTAAATCGTATATCGCGCCATTTAACTTAAACGAAGTAATGGAAGCCGGTGCTATCGGCGAAGTGATTGAATCGCGCAATGACGACTTTCCTGTAGGAAGCAAAGTAAGTCATATTAGCGGTTGGCGTACCATGCACATTAGCAATGGCAGCGACTTAACATTACTGCCAAACGTGCCACTACCAGACCAACTATTTTTAAGTACCATGGGTATGACCGGGTTAACCGCATGGGCAGGTCTAACAAAGGTAATTAACCTAAAAGAAACTGACACTGTGTTTGTATCAGCAGCGTCAGGCGCGGTAGGTAGCATTGTTTGCCAAATTGCCAAGCTAAAAGGTTGTAAAGTGATTGCATCGGTTGGCTCTGACGAAAAAGCACAGATGGTTAAAGCGTTAGGTGCTGATGCGGTAATTAACTATAAAACGGTCGCAAACCTAACAGAAGCCCTTGAACAAGCGGCACCACAAGGTATTGATGTTTACTTTGAAAACGTAGGTGGCGATCACCTTGAAGCCGCACTCAATGTAATGAACGATTACGGCCGTATTCCTGTATGTGGCATGATCTCAGGTTACAATAACGACACAGCACAGCCAGGGCCAAGCAACCTGTTTTATATCAACTCGAAAAAGCTCACCATGCAAGGGTTTATCGTGATTGATTATTTTGATCAGTTTCCTGAGTTTATTGAGCAAATGGGTGCGTGGATCAGCGAAGGTAAAATTAAATCTGAAGAAACGGTATACCATGGCATCGAAAATGCCGTTGATGCATTTCTTGGTCTGTTCGAAGGTAAAAATAAAGGAAAAATGCTAGTTAAGCTTTAACGCTTAATTACAAATAAAGCCTGTATCTTAGTTGTTACAGGCTTCTTATTTTCAGTCATTCAAAATCGATAAATACGCAAGTTCTGCTAGTTTTTCTAAAGATGACGCGGCTTTAGACTCAGGCTTTTCAGCATGAACAGAGTAACGCCTTTTCGGGATTTTAACTTGAATAAAACCATGATTATTGGCCATATCAATACGCAGCATTTCACGTTCTTTTGGCGTTAAATGATTTTCATGGATCTTTTCAAGCTCACCATGATCAAGCCAAATAGCAGCACAATTTGGACATTCGTCTATTTCAACCACTTTTAGTGGCGTAAAAAAACGTCGCATCATCACTATGTCAGGGCACTTCGGGCAATTAATACGCGTTGCTAAATCAACACATTCTGTTGGCAGGCTTTGTAAATGAGCCAGCAGCACTTGCGCGGGTTTTAAACTCGGATCGCTAAAGTGGAATATTTGTCGGTTATCAAAAAATACGCCTCCACTTTTTGATAAATACACCTTAACGTCGCCAATGCTTACTGCTTCTAGGGCTGTTTTAGTACGCGGGCAAAACATAATACATCCTTGTTTTACAATTAATGTAGCGCTTTTGTTATTAACGGTTTAAGTGGCTCTGGTAAGCTGATGTTACCAGCTAGCACAAAGTCATGTGCTTCGTTTGACATCTTTTGCCAGGTTTTACGAATAATACCCAACCATTTTTGCTCATCGTAATCAGGCTTACTACTTGCAAAATCAAGCATGTAATGCTCAATAAACACAAGGCTTGCGATGTCTTCAATCAATTGGCTATCAGGGTTTCGCTTTATATTCTTTTTTGCCACTGCTGCGTATACACGCTCACACTCTTCTGATGCGTAACCAGCCGTTTTCATAAGGGCTGTTACACGCTCTGCATGGAAATCATATAAAGCCGTGCGCCATTGATAATAACCTTGCTTACCCATAGGGAAATCACTGCGAGGAGAGCGCCAGCGCTCAATATGTTGACCTCGTGCGGCAATGTGCATCAACTCATCAGCTTGTGGATTGAAACGGTTTAGCATATCGGTCATACGCATTGCGTATAATGATTCTTTTGCAAACTCTTGATCATCTTGTTTCACACGATTTGGATCGACAGCATTCGCTGCATCTATGGCTTTTATCACGGCTTGGTACATAGCGTTTAATCTTACTTAAGTTTGTAATCTATTGTATTTAGGTACAAATAATTCTTTAACATGCTAAAAATTCAACTAAAATCCTAGCTCTTAGCTAGACAATCAGGTAGCCCTAAACTAGTATTTTTAAAAGCAAACTTAGTACTTAAATACATACCTCATTCAGGGATGCCTTTGCGTAATATTACATATTTTTCGTTGTTATTTACTTCTTTTTTTCTCAGTTTCTGTTTATTTTCGGCTATCGCGCTAAAAGTGTTTTACGATAGACAAGAAATGCATGAAATTGAGCAAAATGCAGCACTTAACAGTTACAGCAGTAATCTTGAAAAAGCACTTGATAGCGCACTCCTTGGCCCCTACCTTGTTCGCGCCGCAATGCGTGACTTTGCATATACACAAACTGAATTCGAAACCCTTGCCACAGAGATTTTAACTCACAGTGATGGTAGCCAAACTATTCAACTCGCACCAAAGGGGGTAATAAAATACAGCTACCCGTTAACCAGTCACGAGAGCGTGATTGGTATCGACTTATTCAAGATGCAAAGCATTCAAGCGTCATTACAAACAGCGATTGATACGCAAAAAATGCAAATCGATGGACCTAAAGAGTTGGCTCAAGGTGGTCAAGGCTTAGTCGCTCGATTACCGATTTTTAATCAGAATGAGTTTTGGGGTTTTGCAATCGCGGTGCTACGTTTTCCTGAGTTTATTGCAAATTTACGACCTGACACGACTTCACACCCTCACCTCTATGAGGTTTGGCAAAAAACAGCTAATAACTACGCGCCGCTTTTAAATAACCACAGTTTTGAGCAAAAGCAATGGTCAACCTACAATCTCGATGTTGAAAATCAGCATTGGGTTGTGGGTATTAAAGATGAGTTTGCTTATCGGGCGCATGTTGAATTTTTAGTGCTGTTACTGATTGTCCTGCTATTTTCATCGGTTAGCTGCTATTTGATTACGATTACATGCCGATTACGGGAACACGAGCAAAACCTCGAAAAGCTCGTACAAAAGCAAACCTTGGAGCTGTCTGAGCAGGCACTTGAATTAAAACAAGCTCAGTTACTCAGTGGCGTGGGTAGTTGGCATTTGTCGCCTGATAAAAGCATTCGGCAATTATCGGCTCAAGCAAAAGCACTATTTAAAGAACAAAGCAAAGTGCAATCAATTACGGATGTCTGTAAAAAAATCGATAGCTTTTATAAAAATACGTTTTTAAATTTTATACATACTAAGCCTAGTAGCCCAATCGAAATTGAATACACAATCAAACTCAATGGAGAAAAACGCTGGTTTCACGAGCACGCAGAATGGAACCCTAAAACCAATACCTTGGTAGGTACGATTGAAGACATCAGTGCAGAAAAACAGCGCCAACATGAGCTTTATCAGCAAGCCCACTTTGACTCAGTCACCGGCCTTGCCAATCGCCATTACAGTGAAAAGTATATCGCCAGTTTATGCCCTGAAGACCAATACAGTAGCGGCCTGACTTTATTGTGCGCCGAGATCAAAGGCTATCGACAATTAGAAGATATTTACGGTCAAGATTACTTAAATGAACTACAAACGACCATTGCTAACCGGCTAATTGAGTTTTCTGACTTACATCAAGCGTTTTGCGCGCATATCAAACAGGGCTGCTTTTTAATGTTACTAAAAGAAGCTATTTTTGATGAAAAGCTCGCCGCCCTATTAGACAAATTTCAGCATCAGGTCGGCGGCATAATTGAAACCGCTGGTAGCGCTCATTTTTACCACTTATACATTGGCGTCGGCTATCCGCATTTACAAAACATCGATGCTGCTGAGCAAATCAATACTGCTCTGATTGCGATGAATGAATGCCCCCGCACGCAAAAACCCTTTACCGTTTATAGCCAATCTCTGAAAGAGAAGCTCATTGCACAAAGTAACCTCGAAAGTGACTTACGCCATGCGCTTTCGACTAACGAGCAGCTAAGTATGGTGTATCAGCCAATCGTTAACACTCTAGATGGTACACTGATTGGCTGTGAAGCATTGGTTCGCTGGCAACACCCTGTTCGAGGCTTTGTGTCACCTGTGGAGTTTATAGCCATCGCTGAACAATCTGAGCTCATTAATTTATTGTCTCGTTGGATTGTTGCTAAAGTTGCTGAAGATTGCCATCGCATGGTTGATAACAACATTCATATTAAAGTGTCGATCAACCTCTCACGTAAGCAGTTCTCTGATGTGCATTTAGTGAAACGACTGAGTAAAGAAAAAGCCAAGCTATTCCCAGCTAATCAAAAAATTAATCTTGAGATCACCGAATCTGCCCTATTTCAAAATACCCAGTACGCTATAAACCTAATGCATGAACTTAAATTAGCGGGTTTTAACTTATCACTCGATGACTTTGGAACAGGTTATTCATCACTGTCGTCAATTCAGCAGTTTCCGCTAGATAACGTTAAGATTGATCGTGCTTTTATCTGTAACTGCGTGGATAACCCACGAGATGGTTTATTTTTACAAACGATGAGTGATTTAGCCCATCAACTTGATTTAACGATTACCGCAGAAGGGGTCGAAAGCTCAGAGCAGTGGCAATTGGTGAGTGATAAAGGCATTGATTATATTCAAGGTTACTTAATCTCAATGCCCTTATCTATTGATGATTTTATAGCGTTTGACCCGGTTGCGTAAGATCCACTGCCAAGCTTTGTTTTGGCTTTTCGATCATACGGGTAAGCTCTTTTTCTCCATCAAGGACAATAATGGTTGGCGTATACAGTAAGTCGTGCTGTTTTGCTAACCCTGCAGGGTCAAGTTTATCGTAGCCAACAGCCACTAATTTAAGTGAGCCTAACTGTACTTTCGCTGTATCGAGAAGTTTTAAAAATCGAGGTACTTCTCGTTTTGAGTCATGACACCAAGTGCCTAAAAACACCAAAACTTGCTTACCTTGTAGTGTTTTTATCGTGGTTAACTCTTCTTCACTCGGTGTGTATTCATTGTACTGTTCACTAAATGCAGCGTAGTCTTTAAGTAAATCATCTCGACTTATCTCTCCACTGTATGGAGCGGTGTCTGCAAATATTAGGGCAGAAAATAACAAAGCGGCGATATAAATTAGTTTTTTCATTGAGTCTCCTTTTTCACCACTATAACTAAGTGAAAAATAAAGTCACAGTTTTTTGCTTATTAGCTGTTCGATGCCTTGCGCTTTATGATACAGCCAACCTTGATGGAAATAGACTTCTTTTGCCAACAAGTAATCAGCCTGAGCTTGGGTTTCCACCCCTTCAGCAACAATATCAATCTCAAGTTTTTTAGCCAGTTCGATTAACGCATCAAGTAAAATAGCCAGCTGTGAATTAGTGCCAATGGCTGCGGTGTAACTTTGATCGATTTTTAAAATATCAAAAGGCAATGATTTTAAATATTGCAGGCCAGCATAACCCGTTCCAAAGTCATCAATAGCCACTCTGACCCCCTGCTCTCTAAATAGCGTAATGGTCTCTATCACTTCAGTATCGTCAGATTCAATCAGTTCGTTTTCGGTTATTTCGAGTACCAAATGTGGGATCTGGGTGTTCAACTCAAGAGCAAGCTGCTTAAATTTGTCATCTTTGAGGTGTTCACCGGTAATGTTGATATTCACCTTTAATGTTGGATGCCACTGGGTGAGCTTTACTAAATCTTCGGTGATATTTTCAATCACAGCATAGGTCAGTGCTAAGTTAAGGCTATTGCTTTCAATATCCGGTAAAAAGCGATTCGGCGTTAAGACTCCCTCTAGTGGATGATTTAACCTTACTAACACTTCAACCCCTGCAAACTGTTTTGTGTTTGCATTCCAAATAAGCTGATAAAAGTTAATAAAATCACCAGAGTTTAAATGGTTAATCAGCTCATTTTTACGGCTACGGTAATTTTGATGGTACGCTTTAGAAAAGAAGAACAATAAAACAAATACAAACACATACAATGAAATACTTGCCAAAGGCGGGGTATAAACACCTCTGTATAAGGTATCAACATTGACAGCGACGACCAAAGCAAGACTCGGGATATCTTTGACAGGCTCAGCTAGTAAATAGTGCTGATGTGTATCGTCAAACCGATGATCATTAAGCTCAGTCGTTTTCGTTAAAGGAAACAAATCATAGTCAAGTGGCAAGGTATAACCACCCACAATCGTGATAGGTACACCCAATTTTGCATCGACTAAAGCAACAAAATCATAGGGTCTATCAAGCTCATTTATTTTTCGGCTCAATAATGGCTGCGGCAATAAAGCATTAATCTCAAAGCCATCACTGCGGGTTTTAGCTATAACCAAAGCAGCTTCACCAATGTAATTGGTATGAATTGGCCCAAAATAACGCAGCTGTTGGCTTTTAACAGGCTTAGGGCCTATGGTCTTTATTGGCTCAGGTGGAGCCCCCCAACTGGTACAGGTTAAATAGCCATCTGGGTTTACAACACCAAATTCGGCAACATTCGAGATATGAAAATGGGCTTGGCGAAGCGCTAGCAACGTCGTGCTTGAGCAGCTCGGATCAAGCGTATCTGACTGAATAAAAAAATCTTTTAATTGCTTAGTTTGCTTATCAAGATCTGATTTAAGCCATTGGTAGTCTGCCCGTATTTGCTCTCGCGCAACCTGCTTTTTTGCCGCGACTTCCATTGGGTAATCGATAGCAAAAACAAGCATCATTCCAATACTCGCAAGCGTTATGGCTTTAATTTTGTATCTGCGTTTAGGCAAAGTGCAAACTCAATATGTTATCTGATAATAAGCATTGCACATTCTAACTTAAATGCCATAAAAAAGGTGTACCTAAAAATACAAATAACGCTCTTTTTTAGCATTGTCATAGAACTGAAAAACTCAACAATTATATTCGCTAAATTGGTAAAAACGAACTACTATATTAGATATATCTAATATAAGGTTTTACTATGCTTTCCTTAAGAAATATTGTGCTATGTACTGCATTACTTTCTCCTAGTCTGTATGCCGCAACAAACTCAGCGACTCTAGAAACCGAAGCAGCTGAGCGAGCAACTGAATTTGCCACGACGCTCAAATCAGCATTGGCAGCTGCAATCAAACAAGGCGGTTTAGTTGAAGGAATTAACGTGTGCAAAATGCAAGCCCCAGCCATTGCTGAAAGCTTATCAACCGATGGTTGGACTGTAGCGCGTAAAAGCACTAAAAACCGTAATCCAAATAATAAACCTGATGACTGGGAAGCTGAAAAAATCGCTCAGTTGCTCGATATGATCAGAAACACAGAAAGCATCGATAATGTGACTTTTTCAACCAGCAAAGATGGTCAATTTCGCTTTGCTAAAGCGATAAAAGTCGCGC
Organism: Pseudoalteromonas sp. S4492; assembly: GCF_005886115.1. NCBI lineage: Bacteria > Pseudomonadati > Pseudomonadota > Gammaproteobacteria > Alteromonadales > Pseudoalteromonadaceae > Pseudoalteromonas > Pseudoalteromonas sp. S4492. The sequence goes on along the minus strand of NZ_PNCP01000027.1, from coordinate 8,494 downwards.
CAGTGTGCCTCAATTGTCATGGTCAAACGATTGCGCCAGAAGTAAAGCAAGCGCTTAGCGAGCATTACCCAAATGATTTAGCGACAGGTTATCAGCTTGGTGATTTAAGAGGAATATTCTCTATTACCAAAGAACTCGACACGTCTGAGCCATAAAATATATGCCTTGTACTCGCATAGTTTGCTCTTAGCAATTAAAATACCCTTTTAAAATCAACCAAGGTGCCATTTATGTCTTTACCTCCTTGCCCACAATGTAACTCTGAATACGTGTATGAAGATCAAAACAACTTAGTATGCCCAGAGTGCGCTCATGAGTGGGATCCAAATGCTGTTAATAACGTTGATGTAATCGATGTAAGAGATGCTAACGGTACCTTATTGGTCGATGGCGATAAAGTGACCGTTGCTAAAGATTTAAAAATTAAAGGCAGCTCACAAGTAATTAAAATTGGCACCAAAGCCGTTATCCGCCGAGTGTTAGATAAAAAAGACCACGAATTAGACTGTAAAGTTGATGGCGTCGGTGAAATGATGGTAACTGCTAAGTTTGTTAAAAAAGCTTAATAAACATATTGAGCAGTGCCCAATATAAAAACACTGCTCAATTAGTATACTTTAAAGAAACAAAAAAACATTTCAAATAGAATAGCATTTTAATTCAAAGATATAGAACTTCACTGAAAATATATTCCATTTAAAATCAAAATAATAAGAACATACCCAAAAACAACACACTGATCCCAAAACAGATCCAGAACACTTACTTTAAGGTACAGGAATAATAAATTTATACTAATTATTTTGCATTAAATAATTATTCTCCTACACTTCTTTTCAATCATTATTTCTTGAATACGGAATATGATTTAAACCACGTTTAAAAAGCAGGTATTTTGAACACTATTTAGGAACTATAAATAGGTGTTCATGCAGTCATACAAATATGTTTTTAACAAAACTAATGTATTAATACTGCCAAACCTACTGTGAGGTAGGGACGGAAAGCCACGGGTCTTCTCTGAAAGAAGTAAGGAAATGGGAAGATAGCCGGGTTGTGGAATTTGGAATCCAGAACAATGAAACATCACATCTTTAGCACAGCATTACTTGCTGTCGCTTTCACATCAACAGCTTACGCAGTAGACGATCCGAATTTTGGTGCACAGTCATTGCGAGGCGAAATCGGCACGAAAGGAGTTTTCTTGACCATTCCTTACGATGAAGTTCGTTATGGTAATGGTGATAACAAAGCATATATAAAACCTGAAGAATACAAAATGATGTATTCGGATAGCATTGGCGGCAAAGTAACCTGCCCTGCTATTAAAGGGCCAGGTCTAAAAGGATTGAATTACCATCAATTCAAAAACGGCATTGAATGCTCATGGAAATCTCGCCCCGGTAGTAATGCCGAAATTATAACTTTTACTTTGATGCCAGGTGGAGACACAGGTAAGTCGCCAAAACACTATCGAGGAAAAAATAAAGTTGTAACATGGACAGGCATTATTAACGATGCTAATGGCCAAGGTGCTGTAACGAAAAGCTATAAAACAACCCTAAGTTTGGATATGTTCGATTACCGAAATGGTAACTCTCATAAAGCTTTTGTTTTCAAAAAGAATCATAAAGTGAAGCTTGGGGATTTTACGTCGACTAAAGGTTCAATCCGTGACTTTATTTGTGACTTCAATGGTCAAAAAATAAATGTACTCAAAGATCATGCACCTGTTGGTCAATTTGGTAAAAAAGGCGTCAAGTGCACTTACATGCTTAAACAAAATGGTAAAGAGCCTCATTACTATGGTGAAGTCGTGTTTAAATAATAATTTAGAAAAATCACAATAACTAGCTTTCCTTTTCATTCAAAGCCTAGCCTGCGCTAGGCTTTTTTATTTTACTTTTTTGTCACCACGCCTTCAGGTATATGTAAAGTACGTTGTGGGAAAGGAATTGTCAGGCCTGCATTCTCGATTGACTCTTTAACTCGTTTGTTTAAATCCCAATAGGTTTGCCAATAGTCTTCATTTTTAGCCCATGCTCTTAGCTGAATATTCACCGAGCTCTCAGCCATGGCTGTCACCATCACTTGCGCCGCTGGCTCACTCAGTAAACGGCTTTCGTTCGCGGCAATATCTTTTAGCACCGCAAAGCCATCATCGATTGAATCGGCATATGAAATACCCACAACAATATCCATTCGGCGTTTGCCATTTCGCGTGAAGTTTTTAATATTGTTACCCCACACTATACCATTAGGTGATGCGATATAAAGACCATCAATCGTTTGAAAAACACTGGTGAATAGGTTTACCTCAGAGACAGTACCTTGCATCGAGCCTATCTCAACAAAATCACCGACTTTAAACGGCCTTAATATAAGTAACATCATGCCTGCTGCAATATTACTTAAGGTGTCTTTAAGGGCTAACCCTATCGCTAAACCAGCAGCACCCATTAGAGCAATAAGGCTTGCTGTATTCACGCCAAAGATATCTAAAATAAACACCCCGCCAATAATATACACGGCATAACCTGCCACAGACGACAAAATAGGCAGCAAGGTATTATCAACTTTTTTAAGGGTAGCATTGGAGTTTTTGATAGCCTTTTTCACTGACTTAGCAAGTACTGCACTGGCAATTAAAATAGCAATTGCGAGTATCACTTTATAGCCTAGCGCTATAATTGTTTCTGAGTTATTGAGCCAAAACTCATTGATAGTTTGCTTCATAAAGGTCCTTGATTTTTTGAGTTCTAAATTGCATTTATTTATAAATTGAAAGGAAAAGCCATGCGTTATAGGCAATAAAAATCAGCAATAAACCAACGCCTTCAGCGCGATTTACCCTGCCAACACCACGGTGCCCATAGGCAAAAATTAATAAAAATATTGAAAGAGAGATCATCGCCAGCCAGTCTCGCGATAATAGATCCGGTGAAAGGTTAACAGCAGGCGCTATCATCCCTGCAATACCTGTGACAGCTAAAATATTAAACATGTTTGAGCCAATCACATTACCAATCGCAATGTCGTGTTCACCTTTTCTGGCTGCGGCAATTGAAGCTGCAAGCTCAGGGAGGGAGGTGCCAAGTGCCACGATTGTGAGACCTATAATGAGGTCGCTAATCCCCATGAGTTCAGCAATATTGACCGCCCCCCATACCAATAACCTTGAACTTGCAATGAGGACTACAAGCCCAACGATAAGCCAAGTAATAGCCGCTTTAAGTGACATAGTTTGCACGTTAAGTTCGTGCTCAACATCTTTTGCTAAGCTGTCATTTTTGCTTTTAAGGCCAGAATAAATACTCCAACCAATAAAACTGCAAAAACCAAATAACAAGATACCCGCATCGAAACGTGATAAGTCGCCATCAACAATCAGTAATGCAAATAGCGCACTTACTGCAAGCAGTAGCGGGATCTCTTTTTTGACAATCAAAGAGTGAACAGTAATCGGGGCTATTAACGCGGTTATCCCTAATATAAGCCCAATATTGACAATGTTTGACCCCACAGCATTGCCTAAAGCAAGCTCAGGACTGCCATCAGCAGCAGCCATAGCCGATACCAACATCTCAGGAGCCGACGTACCAAAGCCAACCACTATCATTCCAATGAGCAAACTTGGCATACCTGCATATTTTGCGCTTACAGCGGCGCCATCAACAAAACGATCTGCACTCCAAATCAGCAATGCAAAGCCAACGATAATGGCAAGAATAAACAAGATCATCGTGCTCTCCCGCAAAAGGGTGGCAAAGCGAAATGTGGTAAATAAAGCGATTTAAGAAAACAGAAATAACCATAACAATGGTTTTGAAATGTAACAAGCACGAGACGATTCCTTAGGGCGAAGAACAATAAGGCATACATCGTGGTCGCCCATTGAACCCGATACATGCCTTAAGTCTTGTCAATCCGGCTTGCGGACATGAACGCCACGAACATTGGTTCGGAGACTGTTGACGTTCATCTTAATCTAAGAGACTACTCCCCTAAGGTTAGGTACAGACTATATAGCTAAAAGTCATACAATTAAAGCTCTATTTGTTCCTTTTTTATTTATTTTTTAGAAGCTCAAATGCTCTACAACAATCCCCGTTACTTCACAATGTTCGCAGCTCAACTGCCAGCCAGCAGCCCATGTGGTTGCGCTAATATCTCCTTTGCAAAGTGGGCAAACTTCGCCAGCAAACGTACTGGGGGTAATATCTTTAGCTTGCTTAGAAAACGGTCTTAACAACCAGAGAATATTATCGTCGATACTGATGGTTAGATCGTGGCGTAACGTCTCGCAATAAACATCAAACACCGCTTGTTTGTACTGTTTTTCGTGCTCAGTAGATTGACTGGCATAAACACTCAATGCATTTTCGATGTCTTTTAGGCGCTCGGGCCATGCTTGTGCGTCTATATTCGCTTTGCAATCTAACAACTCTTCAAGAGTGTAACTTGCATAGTTTGGTTCAAACATCATTGCCATCCTTGCTTTGGGTTATTAATTCTTTGGGTATAGCGTACCATTTTGCTTTATTTGCAAAAGCCATTGTTCAAATAAATTGTTCGCGATATTCAGCTCTTCATCTGAGAGTGTCGGGTATTGTCTTTGCTCAAACCACGCATAACGATTATACACATCGTTATTTTGCGTGATTTCCATAATGAGTCGATTTATAGCGTAGGCTTTTGCTGCACTATGCTCACCAACTTGTTCGCTGTAATACATGCTCGCTAAACTCATCAGCGCTTGTTCACTGCCCTGCTTTGCTGCTTGCTCTAAAAATACGGTTTTACGCTCTTTAAAACTATCGCGATTTTTGATGAACTCGGCACGTGACAACTTCTCAGGAAATTGCGACTTCATGTAAAATTCGGGAGTTAGCCCAGCAAACGTTTGCTGCGCAAAGGCTGACCCCTTTTCTGCTGCCATTACCAAATAACGGTAAAAAGACCGCCGCGTTGCTAAATCTACCCCTTGGCAATACTCATATTTTTCTAAAGCACGGTTTTGCGTATCGCCAGCATCGCTAAATTCATAGCTTTCGGTTAATGTTGCTTCAAGCGCCTCAGCATCTAAAGGAGCATTAAAACAGTACTTAAGATTTTGTGCGATAAGATAGCTAGCCTCAGCATCACCTTGTTCAGCGCGTTGCTTTAGCTCTGTTAAGTGGTCAATTAACACACCATCAAAACGCCATTTCGGTGCATTTTTGATAATAAGTTCACGGCTGTCATTAACTTCACTCCCTTGCTCAGTTGATTCATCAGCTAACAAACTCGCAGCAGGCTTTGTGGCTGGTATGCTTGCTTGTGCCTCAACGTGCTGCGTAGCTTTTGTATCATTTGATAATTCTGAATTGGTTACAAAGATTGCAGCTTCTCGTGAAAAAAATATATAAATAACGAACAACAGTACCACAATTAAAAATGGCTTTATTCCTTGCCTAACAAAAGCATACCCAGACATAACAACCTACTTATCATTTTTGTTGCTAAGTAAGTTACAAGAAAACAATAATAAAAGCGAAACTCAACTGCGGTTTCGCTTCGTTTGCATTAAGCAAGCAATAACAATAAAACTAATCCCTAACAATTGTTGCCCATTTACAGGGCTATCTAGAATGGTTAACTGAAGAAGGTATGAGAATACCACTGACGTATAAATGAGCGGTGCCAGTTCAGAGCCGGTGGCAACTAGTTTATATGCTAAGCTTCTAAAGTATTGCGTAGCACTACTAAATACCGCTAATAGCACTAATAAACCTAACATTAACCACGCATTCTCAACCACCCAGCTGCCTGCTGCGAATTCAACATTTAGCCCACCAACGAACAGCGGCAGAATGAAAAATAGCGTACTGAATAGTGCCGCAATTAAAAAGCAAAAACCATTGGCAACCAGAACTGGGGTTTTCTCTTTACTAATTTGAAATAAACACAATTGCGAACAAGCATTAAAAAAGCCAGCCGCCAGACCAATTAATAGCTCCCAACGTAACGTAATCCCTTGGTCGGTCATACTTTGAATGATCAGCCCTATCATCATTAACAACAAAGTCGGTACGACAAACAAGTCGATTTCTCGCTTATACACCACACTTTCAAGCAATGGGATAAACAAAGGCCCGGTGCTAAACAACACAACTGCCTCAATTAACGTAAGTTTGTAAAGCGCTAAAATAAAAAATCCTTGGCACAAGGTGATAAAAACAGCCCGTAGCATCACATTTTTTAATGCAGAAAAACTAACATAATGCCAAAACCGTGCTCGTGCTGTTGCTAACATTAAACAACCAGGTAAGAGCAACCTTAAAAATAACAGTAAAATTATTGGCAGCATGGGGGTTAACAACTGGGTAACCAGTCCATTCAGTGCTAGAGTGAGGGTAGATAGCAGCATTAAGGCACTAGAGCGGTGACTAATATTCATTTACATTGTTTATAAAGCGAGTAGATGACGCTCACGATACGCTCTGCTGAAATTATAAAAAAGCGAATAAAACCGCATTAATATGTAAGAAAAACTAACATATGAAACACAATATCCCGCTCAAATCCTTATACAGTTTCATTGCCGTTGCAGAGACTGGCAGCATGGTTAAAGCCGCAGATTCAATTCACGTTAGTCACTCGGCTATCAGCCAAGCTATCAAGTCTCTTGAGCAACAGCTTGAGGTAAAACTGTTCGATAGGGTTGGCAGACAAGTGTATTTAAATGATGCTGGAAAACTATATTATCAACGCGTTTCGCCCGCCGTTCAGGCCATTATTTCGGCAAGCGAAGAAGTTAAAAATAAAGACAAAGATCATCATTCTATTTCACTCAACATGGTGAACTCTTTGGCATTACATTGGTGGATACCAAGGGTTGATAAGCTACAAAATTGCTATGCTGAGTTAGATATTCGCTTATCAAACTTTGTTGGTGATGTTGACCTCGAAAGACGCAACATCGACATGGCTATTTTTCAGGGCGATCCGCAAAACTGGCAAAAGTACCACTGTGAGAAATTAGCAGATGATGAACTTGTTTTAGTTTGCAGCCCGTCATTATTAAAGTCAGAAACTACAAACAACATCAATGAACTATTAAACCGCTTTCCCGCCATCCAGGTACTCAATGCCCGCAGAAACAATAACTGGCAGATTTGGGCAGAGCATAACCATATTGCCTGCCCTAAAGCACAAAAAAACCGCTCTTTTGAAACCACAGCTCAAGCATTGCAAGCTGTAACAAGAGAGCTTGGCCTACTGGTTACCCATAAGCAATTTGTTTTAGAAAAGCTCGAATATGGCGAATTAGTACAGCTAGGTAGTGCAGTTATCCATCCGCAGCAGTCATTTTTCTATGCCTGCAAAGCTGACAAATTAAAACATACCAGCATTCAACAATTGATCGCATGGCTAAAAAATGAATTTGTAGCGAGTTAGTAAAGTTTACTAATATTGCTTTTAAAGTTTGGTTTTCTTAGAGTTTTGATTGTATTTACCTAACTCCTATAAGTTAGGTTTTAAAATAAGCAGAGCATTTCTGTCAGTTTTTTACTAATTTTGGTCTTTAATAGGAATATTTTGTATGGAAGCATTACCGTATCTACAAAAGGTGACACTCAAACGAGAGCACGTTTTCTCTTTTGATACATATCCATTCTCTATTCCTGCGGTTAATCAGCTCTTTGAAATAGACTTTTCAAAGCATGTCACAATATTTGTGGGTGAAAATGGTTCTGGGAAATCGACTCTTTTAGAAGCAATTGCTATCGGCTTGGGTTTTAACGCCGAAGGTGGCTCTAAAAACTTTAACTTTCAAACTCAGCACTCGCATTCAGAGCTTCATAAGTACTTGCTACTCTCAAAATCGTTTAAGAGATACAAAGATGGATTCTTTTTACGTGCCGAAAGCTTCTATAACGTTGCATCAAATATTGATGACTTAGATTTGGGATTTTCTGGGGAGCCTAAACTGATAGATGCCTATGGTGGTACATCCCTTCATCACCAATCACATGGCGAATCTTTTTTAGCGCTTATGGTAAACCGCTTTTCCGGTAATGGGCTTTACATTTTAGATGAGCCTGAGGCCGCACTTTCTCCTTCTAGGCAGTTGGCTGTTTTGAGTCGCATGTTTCAACTAATTGAGCAAAACTCTCAGTTCATTATTGCCACACACTCACCGATTTTAATGGCATACCCAGGTGCGAGGATCTACCAAGTGGGAGCACAAGGTATTGAACAAATAAATTATGAGGATACTGAGCATTACCAAATTACAAAGGCGTTTCTAAACAACCCACAGCCAATGCTCGAAGAGCTTTTCAAGCCTGAAGGTGACTGATACCAATCAGCAATAATACTTAATCATTTTGAGGGATTAAACCTGTCGCTACCTGCGTTAAAAATTTCTGAGTTAGAACAACTAAATAACGAAATTTTTGCCTTGCTATCAACGAGGTTTCTTTGCCTCAAAATAGACTACTAAATTAAG